>NZ_CEZBFX010000065.1:0-26929 GCF_982964205.1 Roseofilum sp.
GCTCTCCTTCATAGATTTTTGAGCCAATTTGATAGCCAGGAAGTGTTGGGGTCATGAGGTTGGAGCTTTTTTGATGTTCTCTTATGGTAATGGTAGATATTTTATTGGCTTCCAATACCCGATCGCGATCGCAACTGAGCTGCGATCGCGATCTCATCTTTGGGGTATGGTATGCAATCTAGAATCGACGGGCTAGTTGCCGATGGGTATGGAGATCTCCAACCCAGTACCTTTACTCAATTGAGAAGTACAGGTAATCTTACCGCCATGTTTTTGGGTGATGATTGATTTAGCGATCGCCATTCCCAAACCTGTCCCTTTACCCACTGCTTTCGTTGTAAATCCTTGCTCGAAGATGCGTTCTCTCACTTCTTCTGGCATCCCCATGCCATTATCAGTAATGCGAATGGTGACCTCCTGTACTTAGGATTTTTAGACTTGGGGTGTAGTTGAGAAACAGGCTTCTAGATGATTGGCGATCGCTTTGGCAATTCCTTCTTTGCCCATCATCTTCTCGGCTGTTTGATTTTTCGACACCCAATAGGCAATTTGTTCGCCTTGCGCTCCCGTTTCTTCTCCGCGATTAGCCACCACTGCATTGTATCCTTGTGCTAGTTTTTGTTGAGCAATATCAATTAATTCTTTATGGGTAACGTCTTCCTGATACTTGAAGGTTACCATATATAGATCTGGAAATTCTGTCCTTACCCGTTCAATAACCTTGCCCGTGGGGACTAATTTCAGAGAGTGTAAAGCTCCGCCACTGGGGGTTTTACCAGGTAGAATGCGCTCGGGTTGATAGTCTGCAACAGCGGCGGAAAAGATGCCAAAAACATAGGGATATTGCTGTAAGTGCTCTAAAACTAATTGGGCATAATGTTCGTAGGTTTGAGCGATTTCACAGGGGAAATAGGGAGGTGGGGTATCCCCCCCCGTTCCTAGAATTAACTGGACTTCTGCCCCTCGTAAATATAGTTCTTCGGTGATTTTAAGGCTTAAAGTGCCGCGAAAGCGATTGGTGATTCGGCGAATGTTATCAATGGGAACGGGAGTAGGACCGCCGGTGACTAAAATGGGAATACCTTTTAAGGGAGAAGAACTGACTAAGCGCGAAACTGTGGTTACAATCGATCGCAGATCGGGTAAATTGTGTTTGCCGTAGGCTTCTTTAGGGGGCATAATCTCTACACCCCAGTGCTGTAATTGCTGTAGGGATTCGCTTAAAATTCGATTGTGTAAACTGCCGTGCATAGTGGGCACAATCAGAATTTTGGTTTGCCCCTGTTCTAGTTTTCCTAAGGCGGAAGCGAGGGTAGAGACGATCGCTCCATCAGCGATGCCATAGCGCATTTTATTAATGGTATTGTAGGTGGCGGGAGCGACGACATAGGCATCAAAAGGATTTTCATCGCTAAGATGTTCCGCAGCAGCCGTCAGTTTCGTAATTACTTGATGGGTGGTACTCCACTCTAGACTGTCGAGGGTAGTATAGCGCAGGGCTTCAGTGGAGGTAAAGGCGGTAACCTCTGCTCCTTCGCGCCTGAGTTCCCTGGCTAATAGGGGGGCTTTGAGGGCGGCAATACTGCCGGTAATGAGCAGAGCAATACGTTTTCCTTGAAGGTGGGTTCCGTGTAGGGGGACTTCGCGATCGCCTAATTCAGAGGTGGGAGGAGGGGTGAAATTCCAAGGTTTCATAGAGAGAATGGGGAATGGGGAAGGTTTGATTTTATTTTGCTTGAGGTTAGGGCGCGCTAACGTTACAAAACATTGAGAAAAAGGACTCAAATGTAAAGGGGGATCGGCGATCGCTATACAATGCTGAAATACTCTCGATTTATTTAGATTACTGTTTGTAAACTCCCAATTATGTTTCCCATTCATCGCCCTCGTCGCCTCCGTAACTCTGCTACCTTGCGCCGCATGGTACAAGAGAATGTCTTAACCACCAATGATTTGATTTATCCGTTGTTTGCGATCCCGGGTGAAGGAATCGCTAAGGAAGTGCGATCGATGCCTGGCGTATATCAGCTATCAGTAGACAAAATTGTAGACGAAGCGAAGGAAGTTTATGATTTGGGCATTCCGGCGATTATCCTATTTGGTATTCCCGAAACCAAAGATATGGAAGCAACGGGTGCTTGGCATCATTGTGGGATGATCCAGCAAGCAGCTACGGCAGTCAAAGAAGCCGTGCCTGAGCTAGTGGTGATTGCAGATACTTGTTTATGCGAGTATACCAGCCATGGTCATTGTGGCTATTTGGAAGTGGGAGATCTGACGGGACGGGTGTTGAACGATCCCACGTTAGAGTTATTGAAGAAAACTGCCGTTTCCCAAGCCAAAGCTGGAGCGGATGTGATTGCCCCATCTGGGATGATGGACGGGTTTGTACAAGCGATTCGCGCAGCGTTAGATGAAGAGGGGTTTGAAGAGATCCCGATTTTGTCCTATGCTGCTAAGTACGCTTCGGCCTATTACGGGCCATTCCGAGATGCGGCTGAGTCAGCCCCCCAATTTGGCGATCGCCGCACCTATCAGATGGACCCGGCTAATAGTCGCGAAGCAATTAAGGAAATCGATCTGGATGTGGCTGAAGGGGCGGATATGCTCATGGTTAAACCGGCTTTAGCCTACATGGATGTGATCTGGCAAGTGAAACAAGCCTCCAATCTCCCCGTCGCCGCCTACAATGTTTCCGGTGAATATTCTATGGTTAAAGCCGCTGCTCTCAATGACTGGATTGATGAACGGCGAGTGGTACTCGAAACCCTAACTAGCTTTAAACGTGCTGGTGCCGATTTAATTCTCACCTATCATGCCAAGGATGCTGCCCGGTGGCTTCAGGGGTAATGAATCCTCCATCATTAATGTCTGTTGATGTAGTATAGAGCCGAGAAAGGGGGAGTTAGGACATTACCTATTGTCTCAAACCATAACCTAACGGTCCTAACTCACTCCTTCTCGGCTATCTCACCAATTACCCATTATCCAACTTCAAAACCGCCATAAATGCCGACTGAGGCACATCGACTGTACCAATGGACTTCATTCGCTTTTTACCCTTGGCTTGTTTTTGCAACAGCTTTTTCTTCCGGGAAATATCACCGCCGTAACATTTAGCCAATACATCCTTACGCAAGGCAGGAATATGTTCGCTGGCAATAATTCGCGAACCAATAGCGGCTTGAATGGGAACTTTGAACTGATGACGCGGGATCAATTCTTTCAATTTTTCCGTTAATCCCCGTCCCACATAATAGGCTTTATCGCGATGGACAATCATCGCTAGGGCATCGACGGGATCGTTGTTGATCATGATATCTAAGCGCACCAAATCATCGGAGCGATAGCCAATAAACTGATACTCCATACTGGCATAACCACGCGATCGCGTCTTCATCTGATCGAAGAAGTCGGTTACCACTTCCGCTAAGGGCAACTCGTAAATCAAGGTAGTGCGACTTTGGGTTAAATACTTCATATCCTTGAAGATTCCCCGCCGAGTTTGGCACAATTCCATCAATGTGCCCACATAGGCTTCTGGGGTAATAATATCGACTTTTACATAGGGTTCTTCAATGCTTTGTCGTTCGTTGGCAGCCGGTAAGGTACTCGGATTATCAATGGCGACGGTTTCTTCCGAGTTAAGAACCACCCGATAAACCACGGAAGGAGCTGTAATAATCAAATCCAGATTATATTCCCGCTCTAACCGTTCTTGGACAATTTCCATATGTAACAATCCCAAGAACCCACAGCGAAAACCGAAGCCCATGGCGCTAGAGGTTTCTGGCTCATAGGAAAGGGCAGCATCATTGAGTTTGAGCCTCTCTAGAGCTTCCCGTAATTCGGGGAACTGGTTGGCATCGGTGGGAAACATGCCGCAGAATACCATGGGGTTGGCTTCTTTATATCCCGGTAAGGGATTTTCTGCTGGTTCTGCTTTCAGGGTAATGGTATCGCCCACCCGCGCATCTTCCACCGCTTTAATGGATGCGGCTAAATAGCCCACTTCTCCAGCATGTAGTTCTTCCACTTGCACTTGAGTTGGAGAGAGAATGCCTAACTCGTCAATATCGTATTCTTTACCGGTTGCCATCAAGCGGATGCGATCGCCTTTACGAACCTTACCATCCACCACCCGAAAATAGACGATTACGCCCCGATAGCTATCATAATAACTGTCAAAAATCAGGGCCCGTAGGGGTTCTTTTAGGGTTTCTTGAGGAGCAGGAACTCCCTGAACAATCGCTTCTAGAATATCGGGAACACCGATGCCTTCTTTCGCCGAAGCTAAAATGGCATCACTACAATCTAATCCAATTACCTCTTCAATTTCTGCCTTGACCCGATCGGGTTCCGCCCCAGGCAAGTCAATTTTATTCAGAACGGGGATAATTTCCAGATCGTGTTCTAGGGCCAAATAGACATTCGCCAAGGTTTGCGCTTCTACCCCCTGGGAGGCATCTACCACCAACAGTGCCCCCTCACAGGCAATCAGCGATCGCGAAACCTCATACGAAAAATCAACATGCCCTGGAGTATCAATTAAATTAAGGACATAAACTTCCCCATTATCCGCCTGATAATTCATCCGTGCAGCTTGGAGCTTAATCGTAATCCCCCGCTCCCGTTCGAGATCCATGCTATCGAGGAACTGCTCCTTCATATCGCGATCGGCAACCGTTCCCGTAGACTGGAGGAGGCGATCGGCTAAGGTAGACTTCCCATGATCGATATGGGCAATAATACAGAAATTACGAATATGAGAGACTTTAGCGTCGGTCATAAAGTTGAATTTGAACCTAATGTAAGTAAAACGTTTAGTGAATAATAGTCGCTCCAGCCTCAGACTCACTTGAGTAAACAAGCCGCCTGTAGAATTGGCTCGGGTGGTTCATCTAGTTTAACGTAAGTACGGGAGTTTAAGGAGGTGCATGCCCAATTACCAATCCATCAGGCGATCGCACCATGTTAAACTGAAATAAACCCTACGTTCTTGAACCCATGAATGATTCCACCCTTTCTTCGGAACCTAAGCTCGACAAAGTAGAAATTTCTATCGCCTTAGACGCAGAATTACTCGAACAAATCCAGCACTTAACCAACGACCCTTCAAGAATTATTGAAACAGCTATTCGTCAATGGCTCAAAGGCTCAAACCAAAGGGATGATGAACTCACCCGTACTCTGATCAAAAATCCCCCCCTACCTCCCAGAGGTGAATGGAACGATTAAAACCCAAGGCGACCAGGATTAATGGGAGTACACTGGGATCTTAGACCATCAGATCCCCAATGGGTTCTAAGAACCTTAAATTGTCAACCCTCAGATGCGCTGAATCGGTTATTCCTCAATCTAGAAAATCTAAGCTACTCTAGGTTAGAGGTCAAATGTCTGTTCAATTCACCGACACCAACTCATGAATGCTTCCTCCCATGCATCCATTTCCACCCTAAACGAAACCAGCCTTTCTAATCATCTAGAGACGGGAGACCTAACACCGCCAAGTCTGTCCGAGTTAGGTGCTGAATTAAGCTTTATCCATAATACCTCTGGTGAGTATCTAGCCTTTCAGTGGACTCAAGGGGAACGCTATGATTTAGCTCCTGAGAGCTTGGTGGGGCAGTTAATGGAAAATACCCTCTACCCCATCCCCATCGATGCCTATTTAGATCGAGTGCGCCAAGTATTGGAAAATAAATTACCGGATCGTTTTAGCTATCCCTTTCAGTATGGAGAATGCTACTTCCTCTTCGATCTGGTGATCGCTCCAGTGCTAACCTCTCCCTTGAAAGCCAATCGAGTGTTGGTTCTTGGGCGACTCCTCTCGAGTGCTGTAGGGTCTCAATCCTTTGCCAGTAGCTCAGATCCACCGCAGCAGGGAGAGCGCAAAACCAGCGATCATTATCAGACGCTTCTAACTCGGATCACCCGCAAAATTAGACGGACGCTAGATTTAGAAACTATCTGCAATCAGACGGTGGAAGGCTTGGGTATTGCTTTAAACTTAGAAAGCTGTGCGATCGCCCAAAAGTGCCTAGAGACAGAACACCTCAAAGTGGTTGCCCACTATACCCATCAAGGGAACCCTTCCCAAATCGGCAGTTTGCTCCCCTTAGAAAATAATTCTCCCTTAATTGATGCCCTATCGAGCCTAGATCCCTTAGCCTGGGTAGAATCAGAGGATAAAGAGTCTTTAGGGTCTCGATTAGCTGTAGCCACCTGCTATCAGGATCGCCCCAATGGGTTACTGTTGTTATCTCCTCCCGTCAGATCCAACCCAGATCGAGCCTATTTGTGGTCCGCCGAAGAGATAGAGTTGGTGAGGGAGTTGGCCGATCAAGTGGGAACAGCGATCGCCCATGCTACGCTCTACCAAGAACTAGAATTAGCCAGAGAACAAGCTGAGGAAGCCTCTCGACTGAAAAGTGAATTTTTGGCCAATACCTCCCATGAACTGAGAACCCCCCTCAATGGAATGATTGGGTTTTTGAAGCTGATCCTGGATGGAATGGCTGACGATCCCGAAGAGCAAATGGAATGGGTTCAAGAAGCCCATAAGTCTGCCTTGCATCTTTTAAACTTGATTAATGATGTGTTGGATCTGGCCAGAATTGAAGCCGGAAAAATGCAGATCGATATCAGTCCGGTAAATTTGGATGAATTATTCACGAACCTGGACAACTTTACCCGACCTCAAGCGGAAACAAAAGGGTTAAGTTATGAAATTAGCCGCACCCCAACCCGCGATGAAGTAATGATTACGGGCAATTATCAACGTCTGCTGCAAGTCTTGTTAAATTTAGTCGGCAATGCCGTTAAATTTACTCATGAAGGGGGCATTACCATTACCGCAGAAGTGATCGCGAAGAAATTCCAAGTTGGGGATCGGGAGCATCCAGGGTTCGTCAAGGTGAGTGTGGCAGATACGGGAATTGGCGTACCTTTGGAGAAGCAAGAGCAACTGTTTCAAAATTTTTCTCAAGTGGATGGGTCTCGCACCCGTCAATATGGAGGAACTGGATTAGGATTAGCCATTTCTCAGCGTTTGATTGAAACGATGGGGGGGGAAGTGAATTTCTTTAGTATGGGAGAAGGATTAGGTTCAACTGTAACGTTTACGGCTCCCTTGGGACAGTTGCCCGTAATTGTGAAGGAGTAAAATCATGGAGAGGGTTTGATGGTAGATAAAGGATTGGAAGTCAGTTCAAGTTCTGACCATCGGCATGGGGCTTGCTCTAATCCAGAGATGTTAACAGTGATGGCGGCGATCGCCAATGCTATCCTTTACGAAGAACTCGAATTAGCCCGAGCGCAAAGCGAAGAAACCTCACGACTTAAACAGCAACTTCTGAATAAGGTTTCCCATGAGTTTAGAACACCGCTCAATGGCATGATTGGTTTTCTAAAGCTTATCCTTGATGGTATGGCTGACGATCCCGAAGACCAAATGGAGTTTGTTCAAGAAGCTCATAACTCAGCGCTGCGACTGTTGAATCATATCGAGGACTTTCTGGATTTAGCGAAGCTCCAAGCTGGCGAAATGACGATTGAGCTAAGTTCAATCCATCTGGATGAGCTGTTGCAAGATGTAGAGAAGTTTACCCGATCTAAAGCCGAGGAGAAAGGTTTAGAGTATAGTATTTCTGCGCCTCCGACTAGAGATGAGGCGATCGTGGTGGGCAATTATCAAGGATTGCTACAAGTGATGTTAAATCTGGTTGGTAATGCCATTAAGTTTACCCATGAGGGGGAAATTACGATTCGAGGACAAGCGATCGCTCAAAAATATGCGGTCCTAGGACGCGAGTACCCTGGGTTTGTCAAGCTGATTATATCGGATACCGGTATTGGTGTCGCTTTAGACAAGCAAAACAAGCTATTTGAGGCATTTTACAAAGTTGATGGATCGAATACGTCCAGATACGAAGGTACAGGCATTGGATTAACAATTTCCCAAGGATTGATGGAGTCCATGGGATGTCAAATTGATTTCTTTAGTATGGGGGAAGGATTGGGATCGACCGTAACTTTAACGGTTCCTTTACAACAATTACCGATCCTGATTAAGGACTAGATAAAGTAGGTGATTTAATCCATTGACGATCGGCGATTATACTGAAGAGACTGATGGACTCTTCTAATAAGCAGGCATGACCACTATGGGGTAAATCAATGATTTGAGCATTTTTTAGATGTTGTTGTAAATACCGAGATTCGGAGACTGAAGGTAACAAGCGATCGCTCCCGCTGGCTAAAATGAGCGTTGGTTGCACGATTTGGTAAAGATCCTGGACATCGAGTGTAAATTGACGCAGTAAAGATAACCGCCAAGCGGAGGTGTCAGCCGGCACATTACAAAGGGCAGACCAAAGGGATTGACGATCTTGGGGAGCGATCCGAGGCAGGGCAGCCAGTAAAAAATAAACAGCAACACTGCCAACATTATAGATGCGATCCGGAATCCAAGGCACAATGGACTCCCCCAGTGCCATCCAAGGACGACGATGGAACGAAGAAGCGGGATTGACCAAAATTAAATGAGAAATCAATTCGGGTGCTTTGAGAACCGTTTTCAGTGCCAAACAGCCCCCGAAAGACTCGCCGCATAAATACACCTGCCGGTTGACTCTAGAAGCTAACTGAGCTTCAATCAAATGGATTAGGCGATCGCTCAATCCGTCCCAATCGAGGCGATCGTTCACTGGAATTCTCAAAGCACACACCTCAAAATTCGGTTGCAACTCTTGCGCCTGACGAGCAAACAGCGATCCCCAACCATCCATACCCGGTAAGAAAACCAATAAATCAGCTTCGGGACGCACCGCACCGAACTTGAGAAAATGAGGAGAACCATTAGACATAGGAAAAAATCAAAATATAGCCTTGGGTATTCAAGATCAACAACAAATGCATTGATCCCTAAAGAAATATTAATTAATCCTAATCATAGATGAGGCACTTTTCCTGTGAATTCCCTTATTTTTCCCTTAATTAGCCGCTCCTCCTGAAGCTTGAAGCCACAAGCTGCTCTTTTCTCTAGCCCTCTCCAGTCTGTTATCTTAGTCTCATCTGGAATTAATTGGCCATCCAGACCAACCTGAGCGATTAAGGCTACAATTATAATCAATTCCCTTTATTGATCGGTTGAGTAAAATCTTTAGTAAAATCCATAAAATCACCTGACGGGTTGATTCAACAAAACAGATCATTAAAAAAAGTCATCTTAATCTTCCATGAACTCTGAGTATCCAACAAAAAAGACCTTTACCCTTACAACCCCTCTATACTACGTCAATGACTTGCCCCATATTGGGAGCGCCTATACTACCATTGCCGCAGATGTTTTAGCTCGCTACTGGAGACTTCGGGGAGAAGAAGTCTTGATGATTACGGGGACAGACGAACATGGCTTAAAAATCCAACGCACTGCTGACGAGCGCGGAAAAGCCCCCCAGAGCCATTGTGATGAAATTGTCCAAGGGTTTAAAATGCTTTGGCAAAAGCTCAATATCCAGTACGATCGCTTTAGTCGCACAACAGCAGCTCAACATTATCAAATTGTGCAAGAATTCTTCCAACGAGTTTGGGAGAATGGGGATATTTATCAAGGGGTGCAACAGGGATGGTATTGTGTTTCCTGCGAAGAATTCAAAGAAGAACGAGACCTACTCGACGATCGCCGGTGTCCCATCCATCCGAACAAACAAACAGAATGGCGAGATGAAAATAACTATTTCTTCCGTTTGTCCAAATATCAAGACCAGTTAGAAGTATTTTATAATGAGCATCCCGACTTCATTCAACCGGAAAGTCGTCGTAATGAAGTCTTAAGCTTTGTGACCCGAGGATTGCAAGATTTTTCTATCTCGCGGGTTAACCTCGATTGGGGATTTCCTGTACCTACGGATAGTGACCATACCCTTTATGTCTGGTTTGATGCCCTATTAGGCTATATTACTGCCTTACTCGATCCTGAAGATGCTCCCAGTTTAGAGAATGCCCTAAGGCGGTGGTGGCCAATTCAAACTCATTTAATTGGTAAAGATATTCTCCGCTTCCATAACGTCTATTGGCCGGCGATGCTCATGTCTGCGGGTCTCCCCTTACCTCGACGGGTTTTTGGGCATGGCTTTCTGACGAAAGATGGCATGAAGATGGGGAAAACCTTGGGCAATACCTTAAATCCCTATGAGTTGGTGGATCGGTATGGGGCTGATGCGGTACGTTACTATTTTCTCAAGGAGATTGAGTTTGGTAAGGATGGGGATTTTAATGAAACCCGATTTATTAATGTTCTCAATGCTGATTTGGCTAATGATTTAGGGAATCTACTCAATCGGACACTAGGCATGACGAGAAAATATTGTCAGGGTCAAGTTCCCGCTATATCTGGCGATCGGATTCCGGATGATAACCCTCTCAAAACCCTGGGAACATCCTTGAAGTCAAAAGTAGATCTTGGTTACAATGCGCTAGCTTATTCCCAAGCCTGTGAAGCCATTCTGGGTCTAGTCCAAAGCAGTAATAAATATATTGATGAGCAAGCACCCTGGACGTTGTACAAACAAGGGCAAAAAGAAGCAGTCGCAGAAGTTCTCTATTCGGTGCTAGAATCTGTTCGTTTAGCTGCCTATCTCCTCTCACCGATTATTCCTGACATTAGTACCGCGATCTATAATCAATTGGGCTTTAGTGTCGATTTTAATCAGACGGTAGATCTTCAGAAGAAAATTCCCTTTGACACTCATGCCCAATGGGGTATTTTACCCGCTCAACAAACCCTAGGAAACCCCAAACCGGTTTTCCAACGTTTAGAGTTAACTGAAGCGTGAATTTGATATAATCACGAGCTTTACTTTCACTTCCAAACCACCATAAAACTATAAGATTTTAATAACTGAGGTATAACAATGATGTATGAATCGATGGAACAAAATCAAGGTCTCTGTACTCCAGAACAAGTGCTTTCTAATCGAGGAACCGTGGCCATTTTTATTGATGGTTCTAATCTGTTTTATGCTGCCCTGCAACTGGGGATGGAAATTGATTACACTAAGTTATTGTGCCGCTTAACCAATGGTTCTCGACTGTTACGGTCATTTTTCTATACGGGTGTCGATCGCACTAACGAGAAGCAGCAGGGATTTTTGTTATGGATGCGTCGTAATGGCTATCGAGTGATTGCCAAAGATTTGGTGCAACTGCCAGATGGCTCTAAAAAAGCGAATTTGGATGTAGAAATTGCAGTTGATATGATGGCTTTAGTGGGATGTTACGATACGGCGGTATTGGTCAGTGGCGATGGAGATCTGGCGTATGCCGTGGATTCAGTGAGCTATCGAGGGGTACGGGTCGAGGTGGTGAGCTTGCGATCGATGACTAGCGATAGTTTAATTAATGTGGCCGATCGCTATATCGATCTGGAGAGCATTAAGGAAGATATCCAGAAAACCCCCCGGCAAAACACCTATTCCTACCGTCCCTTATCCAGCTTAAGTCTGATGGATGAACGACAGGAAAAACGATAATCTTCGCTGTACAGAAATCATAGGTCATCGATCATGGGCAAGAAAACTGGCAATCCCATTGAGGTTGGCGTATCTAACCTAGGGATCGGAACTGGGCTATCCTTAATTTTGGCGATCGCCTTATCTGGCTGTGGTGGCTCGAATACACCCGATCAGCTCGTGCAAGCAGCATCGGATGCAGAATCATCTGATGATATCCAACTGGTCTTTAAAGATATTACTCTAGAACAAGGAGACGAAAAAGGTCAGTTACTTTGGAAAGTGGATGCGAAGTCAGCGACCTATAGCGAAGATCGACAAATTGCCACCGTAGAAGAACCGTCAGGGGAATTGTATCAAGACGGAAAATTGGTCTATCGAGTGGAAGCGAAGCGCGGAGAAGTTCACCAAGATGGCAATTTGATTTTACTCAAAGAGGATATCAAGGCGATCGCCATTGAAGATGAAGTCGTGTTAGAAGGGAATGAACTGGAATGGCGACCCCAGGCGGATGTTCTGGTGGTTAAAGATACGTTGACTGGCTCTCATCCCCAGGTCGAAGCCAAAGCCGATCGAGTCAATGTCTATAGCCGCTTACGGCAAATGGAATTGATCGGCAATGTAGATGCAATTACTCATACTCCCCAGTTACGGATGACCACGGAACACTTAGTCTGGTTAATGAAAGATCGGAAAGTGGTGGGATCGGTTCCCCTGGAAGTGAAGCACTATGAAGACGAAGAACAAAAATTAACTGAAATTCCAGAAACGTCTCCCAGCCACACTGCCTTAGCTGGAGGAAGTTTAGTGGACTTAGAGAATGAATCGGTTACTTTGATGAATCAAGTCACATTAACGGCAGCCGATCCAGCCTTAGAAGCCAAAAGCGATTCCATGACTTGGGATCTCAAATCTGAGTCTGTGGGAGCCAATCAAACAATCACTTTAGAGCATCTGGATGAAAATCTGATCTTAGTGGGCGATCGCGGTACAGTGGATTTAGGCAATAAAGTTGCCTATTTAACGGAAAATGTCCGGGTAACCGGGGGTAAAAATCAGTCCGATCTATCGGCAGAAAGCGTGACCTGGTCTTTTGGAACAGAACAGGTTGAAGCAACCGGAAATGTGACCTATCGTCAAATCAATCCCCCCTTGTTTCTGCAAGGAGCCAGAGCCTTTGGTCAGTTACAAGATCAAAATATTACTGTAAGCAGTGGCGATCGCACCAGAGTGGTAACTGAGATTATCCCTTAGATACAGCACTGTTTAATTGGAGATATCCCCAAGTTCCGTCTCTAAACAGGATTACATATTCGGCGGGCATTCCAGATCCCGTATTCCCCCGTCCTTCTTGATACCACTCTCCCTGTAACGTCACCCGTGCTAACCCATGGGAGAAGGAACTAGCATCGCTAAAATGAGGGGGAATTACAAACGTTCCGGTTCGATCGATAAATCCACATTTTGGCCCGAATCTCACCATCGCTAAACCTTCAGAAAATGGTTCTACGGGAGAATAGGGTCGATCGCGAACATCCTCTAAGCCGTAAAATTGGGGGGCGATCGCAATATCTCCTGTTTGATCGATATATCCCCATTTCTTCTCCCATGCCTCTCCCATTTCAATGGCTGCCAGTCCTTCGGAAAACTTTTGGATTCTATGGGGCGTTTCCAAGACTAGATTACCCGTGCGATCGATACATCCATAAACGCCGTTCAATCTCACCACGGCTAAACCATCTGAAAATCGATCGGCTTGCTCAAATTGGGGTTCAACGATCGCATTTCCCTGGTTATCCAGATACCCATAACGCCCATTACTCCAGATAACGACTCGCTCCTCAGAAAATCGATATCCTCGCTCTAACTCCGGCGGAATTACCCAGTGCCCTGTGGTATCAATATACCCATATTTTTCTCCCACTTTCACCGCAGCACGGCCATTGTAGAAGCGATCGCTCAATTCAAATTGCGGTTCAATCACCACCTGACCTGTTGGATCAATATATCCTGATTTTCCCCCTTTTCGCACTAAACCCAAACCTTCCGAAAAGGGAGCCGCCATCTCCCATTCTGCGGGAATGACCAAATTTCCTTCTTGATTCAGATATCCATACTTCAACCCAGAATTAGTCTCTAAAGAGACTGGAATTAGGGGGTCTGAAGTGGGCAATTCACGCTCAATCTCAAAGCCCCACTCTAAGATTTGATAGTGACGATCGACTTCAATGGGTTGACCGTTTAGGTTGATTAAATCATAGCCCAATTGACCCGAAACAAGGGCTACGCCTTGAAAGAAATGAGACGCTCGACTAAATTTGGGTGCGATCGCCCAATGTTCTCCTCCTCCGATAGCAGATAAAGGAACTGTATTCCATATCCCTAGCGTTTGACATAAAATGGCGGCCACTTCTCCCCGTGTTGCTGGTTGATTGGGTCGTAATTTGCGGCGATCGGGAAAATTAACAATCAGATAGCCAAATAATGCTGCGGTTAACTTAGGTAGGGCATAATGGGGAATCTCTTGGGCATCATCAAAATAGAGTTTTAGGTTCGTTTTGCTAACGGTAACGGTTGGCGGAATCTCTAACTTTAAATGGGACGCGATCGCAATCAACACTTGAACCCGAGGAATGGGTGGCTCTGGCTTAAATGCTAAACCCGGATAACCGACTAAAAATCCTTTAGAAACAGCGGTTTGAATTGCTTCATAGGCCCAATGACTTTGGGGCACATCCACAAAATTTTTCTGCTCTCGAATGGGTTTAGCACTGGAAAACACATTGCAGAGCAAAACGGCAAATTCAGCGCGAGTGACTAAACCCTCTGGTCGAAACGTGCGATCGGGATAGCCTTGAACTAGGTTTAAGTCTGCTAATTGGGCGATCGCTGCTTTTGACCAATGAGCTTCAATATCAGAAAACATCAGGTTATCGGCGATCGTAAATAACGGTTAGCTTTGACTGGGCGATGATCTGGCAAACTTAAAGACTCAGAAAGGGTTACTACTCTACATTCAACTGTAATCGTGGTTCCCCCATAGCCATAGGCCAAATTCTCAGTAACAAAGGGATCGCGAGGGCTAAATAATTGGAGCAATACCCAAGAATAGGCTATCCACAAGAAGAGACCAAAGATTAACCCATTAACTTCCATCATGACTCAATACCCTCATGCCTAGATATTTAAGGTTGCCTATCATTCATTATAAGACCTAGGAAACCCTGAAGTTGCTAATTTATTTAACGAAATATTACAAGCGATCCCCTCCAGCTCAGTCCAGAGAAGTTAAGATAATCTATATATTTCCCTTGCCACTCTTCATCAATTGCTATCTTAGAGATAAATCTCCGTTTTCAAAACTTCTCAAATTTCAGGTTTTTAAATATGGTCTTTGACCTTGCCAATCTCCCCTATTGGATCTTTCTTAGTTTAGGCATTGTCTTATTTTTACTGGTCATTTTTTCTGGAGGTGGAGATAGTGATGGCGATGTAGATATTGACGGCGATGTAGACATTGACGCTGATGCAGATTGGGATACTGACCTAGATATGGACGTAGAAGCAGACGCTGAAGGTGGTTTTAGCGCTCTGCAAGCATTGGGGTGGTTAGGCTTAGGAAAAGCACCACTATTGTTATTATTGGCGATTGATTTCAGTCTTTGGGGGCTTCTAGGATGGTTTTTTAACCTACTCTTGGGACTTCCCACCGGACTGTTAGGTAATGCCGTTTTAATTGTCTCCTTAATCTTAAGTCTATTCGGGGGAAGTCTGATTTCTCGACCCATTGGCAAACTGTTTGCTGCATTTGGAGAAGATACCCGTAGCGATCGCCTCATCGGATGCACGGGAACTGTAGCTTCACCCACTCTCCCCCAACAGCCTACCACGCAAATCGGCCAAGTCGATGCGATCGATTCAGCTCATAATTTAGTCAGTATTAACGTCCAGCTCCCCCAATGGGCAAGCCAAATTCCTCAACGGGGCGATAAAGTCATCATTATCGAGTATTCCGAACCTTTTTATCTAGCTATCGTGAAAGATAGTGTAGACCAAAAACGCTGGCTAGGCTAGTTTTAGTACCCGTGAATCTTCCTCCACACTGTCGGGTTGTGTATCCTCTCTATTCAAGAATAGAACTATCCCATTGTTTTACCTATGACTCATATGAAACCAACCATTATTGAACAACCCTCCCAACCCCTACTCGTTCAAGCTCCCCTTGCCCAAATGGGATCGGCAGGTATGCTTTTAGCCGGTGGCTCCTTGGGATTTGTCTTCTTGTTAATCTTAGGAATTGTTGCTTATACCAGCGTTTACAAAATCACCCCTAACAACGAGGCTTTTGTGCGGACTGGGGGCGTTTTCATTAAACAAAAACGAGTCTTTCTCAACGGGGGCTGTATTGTCATTCCTGGCTTTCATGAAATTACCCGCGTTCCCTTACGAGAAATTTCCATTGATGTGGAGCGCACGGGTAATTTAGCGGTGCGGACTCAAGACTATTTAAGGGCGAATATGCGCGTCACCTTTTATGTGTGTGTTAGTGCCGATAAACAAGATGTCCTCACTGTGGCGGCTCGCCTATCTAAGGAGGGTAAAATTTCGGCAACTGATATTAAAGAAGCGCTGGAAAAACGGGCAGATGATGCCATTCGTGCCGCCGCTAAGAAGAAAAGTCTAGCTGAAATTGACTCGGATAAATTGGGATTTGCCGATGAAGTTTTAAACCTGATTCAGCAGGACTTAAAAAAAGTTGGCTTGACCCTGAATAATATTGCCATTTCTGAGATCGAAGAAAGCGACACCTATGATGAAAATAACTTCTTCGATGCTCAGGGTGTGCGTCTGAGAACAGAAACGATTCAGAAATCGATTCAGCAAAAGCGGGAAGTAGAGCTGAAGACCAAAGTTCTGATTGAGCAACGGGAACTGGATGCAGAAAAACAATCCTTACGCATTGCGAAGGAAAAAGAAGAAGCGAATTTAGACCAAAAATTAGAAGTTGAATCGATGACGGCTCAACGGGAGCGGGAAATTCAGGAATCGAAAGACCAAGAGTTGGCGAAAATTGAACGGAATAAATTGTTGCAAAATAAGTCTGTTGAAGAAGAAAAGATTCAGCAAGAGTTGGCGGTACAACAGAGTCAAATTGATGCCAATATTGCTTTGGAAGAGCGCAATAAACAGTTGAAGATTGCCCAAGCGCTGCAAAAACAAGAATCTGAAGTTGCCGAAATTAATCGTCAGCAAATGGTGGAATCGTCCCAGCTCAAAGCACAGATTGAAATTGCGGCAGCCGAACGGGAGTCTAAGATTGCCCAACAGGAAGCGGCGATCGCCATTGTGGAAAAAGAAAGGGAACGGTTAGCTGCCGATGCCGAACGCGCCCAAGCCGAAGCCGCCGTTATTACCGCCCAAGAAATCGAACAAGCGGAACGGGAACAACGGTTAACGGCGATCGAAGCGGAAAAAGAAGCTCAGAAACAACGGATCTCCGAACAAAATGTAGTCGAAATCGACGTTTTCCGTCGTCGCAGGCAAGCCGAAATTGCCCGCCAAGCCGCAGAACTCGAAGCCGAATCGATCCGTACCCTAGCCCAAGCCAATCGGGATAGAGCGTTAGCCGAAGCCCAAGGAGAACAAGCTCTCATTGAAGCCAAAAATGCCCTATCGGATGCCAAACTCTCCGCCCAACTGATCTCGGAAATCTGGCCGGCTCTAGCGCCCCATATTCCCGAAATTGTCAAAGGACTCACACCCCAACCCGGTATCTTGGGCGATACGCGCATCTATTCTTTCCCTGGAGCCAATGGCAACAACGGCAACGGTATGGGCGATATCAACAAGCTCCTGATGTCCACCAGTGGCTTATCCTTAGTCAATGCCCTGATGGACGAAGGAAAATTGGGGGCACTGCTCCAACAAATTAGCCAAATGGTGCGTAACCCCAATCCCCCAGAAGCAGACAGCTCAAACGCCCAGCCTAAGCCGGAAGCATCCAGCCCAGCACCGGGTTCAGAAAAGCCCGCGAAGGCGATCGCCCCACCCAAGCGGCAACCCATGAAACCCCCGTCAGCTCCAGAAAATCCTACTGCCAGCTAAACCCTACTCAGGGCAGCTCATCTGCCCTGATTTACCCCACCCCTTTTTTCACTGACTCCCCACAATTAAAAATTAAGCATCCATAAAATCATCCCATTCTCCGCGTCCCCGCATCCCCGCATCCCCCCTTTTTTCACTGACTCCCCACTCCCTATTTTCAAGTGAATTTGATAGGCTAATTAAATCTATTTTGGGAAACGCAAGAGAGACAGTGGATATTCAAATTGGACGGGGAAAAACAGCCCGCAGAGCTTACGGAATCGATGAAATCGCCCTAGTACCCGGTCTTCGGACGCTCGATCCGACTTTGGCCAATACAACCCTAACCTTGGGTGGGATAGAACGGGAAATTCCCATTATTGCCAGCGCCATGGATGGGGTTGTAGATGTAAAAATGGCTGTAGCCTTATCTGAGTTAGGCGCAATGGGAGTCCTAAACTTAGAAGGAATTAATACTCGCTACGACAATCCGAACCCCATCTTAGACAAAATTGCCTCAGTGGGAAAAGACGAATTTGTATCCTTGATGCAACAACTGTATGCCCAACCCATCGATCCAGAACTGATTACCAAACGGGTCAAAGAAATTAAGGATCAAGGGGGCATCGCGGCAGTGAGTGCCACTCCAGTGGGGGCAATTAAATACGGTCAGGTGGCAGCCGAAGCAGGGGCAGACCTGTTCTTTGTCCAAGCAACCGTCGTCTCCACCGATCACCTCTCCCCGGAGTCCGTCGCACCTTTAGACTTGGCACAATTCTGCGAACAGATGCCCATTCCAGTCATGTTAGGTAACTGTGTGACCTATGATGTGACCTTGAAGTTAATGAGAGCGGGGGCTGCTGGCGTTTTAGTAGGCATTGGGCCAGGAGCTGCCTGTACATCGCGGGGTGTTTTAGGGGTGGGCGTTCCCCAACCGACGGCGATCGCCGACTGTGCCGCTGCACGGGATGCCTATTACCAAGAAACTGGTAACTATATCCCCGTAATTGCCGATGGCGGCATCATCACCGGAGGCGACATTTGTAAATGTTTAGCCTGTGGTGCAGATGGAGTCATGATCGGCTCTCCCTTAGCCAGAGCAAAAGAAGCTCCCGGTCGAGGCTATCACTGGGGGATGGCTACCCCCAGCCCTGTATTGCCCAGAGGTACCAGGATTCGGGTTGGCTCTACCGGAACCCTAGAACAAATCCTGCGAGGCCCAGCTCAGTTAGATGACGGAACCCACAACCTACTCGGTGCCATGAAAACCAGCATGGGAACCCTAGGCGCTCAGACCATTCGTGAAATGCAGCAAGTCGAAGTTGTGATCGCCCCCTCCTTACTGACTGAAGGCAAAGTTTATCAGAAAGCCCAACAACTGGGGATGGGCAAATAGCTCCGGTTTTCCTCAACGAAAGAAATCTGAGAACGATTCCTACAATTTGTACAGAATTTGGGGAAAAGTCAAATCTGTTGTTTACAATAGGGTATAGCGGAGACGCATGATGTTTCCGTTCACTCCTCACACCACACTCCGCCTGAACAAACTGTTCAGGCGGTTTCTTATTTAAACGGATCGATCTATTACAAGCCTTTGATCATTGCTCTAGGATGAACGCTAGGAGGTGGTTTTAAGCAGCCGGTTATTCTGGCGCTAAATTGTGTTAATATTTCAGAAAGCTAGAGTGCGGTACACCTAGACACCTTTAAGAGTTTAGGTAGACAGCGTAAGGAATAGACCTCTAAACCGGAATATTCCTTAATCACCTCTGACGATGGGGTCGTCTATGTAGACTCGCCAGCGGCTTGCCGAAGGCTAGACTTAAATGTGGAAAGGCTAATCAAAGACCGTAAACTGGCTACATCTATTAGTGATGCATGTGGATTGACTACCCTGAAGAACAGGGAAATTTACACTTTCCACTTCGCAGGCATCAACAGGAGATCCCCCATTCTTAGTGGGTGGGAGAAACCTTGCCAGCTAATGGAAGTTCCTTAAATCAATAATTCCCTTGTTCTGTCTGCCAACAGGTAGGCTTTAGACCAGGGAGTGCCAAGATAAAATTCCTGATGTGCAATGTAGGATAAGGATTACCCCTAATGACAGCAGCAGCACCCGTTACAGATACCAGTTTTGACAAGGAAGTGCTTCAAAGCCAAGTTCCAGTTTTAGTTGATTTTTGGGCCCCCTGGTGCGGCCCCTGCCGCATGGTTGCACCTGTGGTGGAAGAAGTAGCCGAACAATTTGATGGACAAGTCAAAGTGGTGAAAGTCAATACGGATGAGAATCCGAGTGTGGCGAGTAAGTATGGTATTCGCAGTATCCCCACTCTGATGATCTTCAAAGATGGCCAGCGTGTCGATATGGTGGTTGGTGCGGTCCCTAAAACCACTTTGATTACAACGTTGGAAAAACATCTAGGGAAAATTGGTGATTCAAATAGCAGTGAGAGTGCCCCTGAAAGTGAGCAAGAGTAAGAACTAAGCCCAATACATAGTGGGTGAAATTCGGCAAATGGGCTTTTCTGAGGTGGTATATATTGCTAAGTGGAAATCCCCTACGCTGATGTAAAGATTTTCTCAGCTCTAAATCCATCTATAGGGTCACCACAAATGAGACCCAACAGATACAACAAAAATTTTGATTAGGTTTCTCAAATGAGAAGCCTAACTTTCTTATGATTACTCCTGTTTACTCACAAAGTGTAAATTTCGGATGACTTTATCCTCCTCAGATGCTCGCGCTACACTAAAAGCGGATTTATTAGAACTTGTGGCTCAATTGCCGCATTTAGAACATGGTAAATGGATAGAACAAGCTCTGATTAGTATCTTAGCTGTTGCAGGGGAAGAGATTGATCGCTTAGACTGGAAGATTTTAACTGCTTCTCTACAGGATATGGAAAGAGCATTTCAAATCTTCTCTACCTATCGCCACGTGCGTAAGATTAGTATTTTTGGCTCTGCTCGTTTACCTGCTCATGCCCCAGAATACCAGATTGCCCTAGAGTTTGCGGGGAAAGTTGCCCAACAGGGCTTTATGGTGATGACTGGAGGTGGGGGTGGAATTATGCAAGCAGGGAATGAAGGTGCCGGTTTAGAACACTCGTTTGGACTTAATATTCAGCTTCCTTTTGAACAGGGGTCTAATCCTTTTGTAACTGAAGATAAACTGATTGAGTTTAAGTATTTCTTTACCCGTAAGCTATTCTTCTTGCGAGAAACAGATGCAGTAGCCTTGTTTCCTGGAGGATTCGGGACACAAGATGAGGCGTTTGAGTGTTTAACCCTCTGCCAAACTGGCAAATCAGGGCCGATGCCTTTAGTATTATTGGATAAGCCAGGAGGTCAGTATTGGTACGGATGGGAGAAATATCTGAGAGATCACCTCTTAAGCCAACGTTTGATTAATGGGGAAGATTTGAGTCTGTATACGATTACAGATAAGGTAGATGTGGCGTGTCAGGCGATCGCCCAATTTTATCGCATTTATCATTCGAGTCGCTATGTGCGCGAGCAATTCGTGATTCGCCTGAATACAGAACTTTCAGATACAGAGGTAGAGCAGCTCAATCAAGAGTTTAGTGATATTTTAGTGAGCGGTCAAATCAAAAAAACCAAAGCCTTACCGGAAGAGCGTCTCAATGATGTTCATCACCTGCCCCGATTAGTCTTACACTTTAATCAACGGGATCATGGACGGCTTTATCAAATGATTAACCGGATGAACCAAATGGGTCAACCCTCTGAGGAGGAGAATCATCCAGAACGGAAGTGATGGGGAATAGAGTGCCTTCCCATGAAAAGCCGGAAGAATGGGCATTATAGCGTGAAAAATGGTTTTCCTATTCCCTATTACCTATTCCCTATTACCGCGCGAAGCGCTGTATCATCCCTGCGCGAACGGCTATAAAACTTGCACCCTAGCATAGCGTAGTCCATCCACCCCTTGTAGGGGAGCGACGGAACCAGATAGGATTTCTGGAGCAATCCAGCCTTCTCGCTGGAGATAATCGAGATAATGCTCGTATTCTTTCCACTCATCATCGGTAGAATAGACAAGGGTGAGCATTCCAGGGGCGGTAATGCGATCGCCAGTTTCTAAATCGACTCCCTTATCAATCCGTTTTTTCACGATTTCGTAGCGAGTATCTCGACTCCCTTGCACGTCAAAGATTTTTTCTGTATTTTCATCATGACAAATATCAATCGTCACATCTTGCACTAACACCAGATGGGTAAGCTGTAAGGAAATTTTATCCACTTCATGCAGTTTGATCCCCGTGCGCGCCGCATCACACAGGGCGCAAAGTTGCTCGTAGCGCAAACTGTGCAAATGAAATGCCGTAAAGCTATGATGAATCGATTTCCCCACATAAATCATATGATCGATACCATCGGTAGATTCGAGATCGCAATAGTGAGGAATAATTGCTTGCATTCGCTTTTGCCAACATTCCCACGTCTGTAGTAAATTCTCGTTAATCCGATCGATCGTCCGATCGTAGGCTCTACGGGCAGTATCTACTGAATGGCGATCGTTATTGGCACATGTACGATACCAATCTATCGCTTTTTGTGCTGGTTCTCCACATTGATAAAAGTAATCAAAATAAATCTCAAAATACTCTTGAAGATACTGAATTGCCGTCACCTCTGAATCAACCGTTACCTTTTCTTCAATACGCTTTTTGTACGCCTCTAAGTCAATTTTAATTTGCTGAATCAATCGATTTTTTTGACCATCTTCCACTGCCTCTAAGATTGCCAATCCCAATTCAAATTGTTGAATTAAATCCGCTTGAATTGCCCGATTCCGCTCGTTAGAAGAACCGCGAATATCAGAAATGCCAAAGAGGGGATAAACCTTTTCACAGACGATGGGTGCGGCTTCAAAACCCCAACTGCGTCGTTCTGCTTCCTGGGTAAAGCGCCAAGCGACTGCTGGATGGATGGGATTTAGCTGATTGTGGTTCGTTTGCCGCATGGCGCAAGCAAAAGCAGGGATAAGTTCTCTGGCATAATGGCAATCTTGAGCTGTAAAATTATGGGGGCGATCGCTAACTAACCCAATCAGTCTTAGCATTTCTGGATGATTTCCCTGTTGCTCATAATCCCATCGCAGAGGAATCAGTAACACAGAGCGTACTCCCTCCTCCCATAAGGTACGCTCGCACTGCTTATCGCTTTGAGGATTGATTTCTCCCACTCGCAACACTTGATTTTGTTCCAGAGCCGTTATGAAATAAGGACTATCTAGCTCCTCCCTAGCAAATACATGGCTCTCTAGCGTTCCACAGGCTTTCCCCACTAAAAGGCGCACTTGATTCATATCCACATTTAAAATCATCAAATAGCTGGCACGGAATAGCTGCTGTAACTGGTAATTAATCAGTTGCAGTTTATTACCTTCTAAAAGAGAATCCGGACTGGTTAAGAGTTTAATTAGCCGTTGCTTTTGTTCTGTTTGAGTCACTTCAATCCCTTCCAGGATCAGCTCTCCCGTGACGGTATAATTTTCTAGCCATTGCAAATCATCAAAAAGATTGTCCCCCATCGGTTGCCGGCTAAATACAGTCCATTCGTCCAGTTTCGGATGAACTCCACTAATTTTAAGTCCTTCAGAATTGAACCACAGTTGTAACCAACCCGGAGCTTGGGAAGGGCGGTTAAATTGAACGACGATAGGAGTATTAACGATCTGCTCCAGCTCTCGAATGTGATAGTTAAGGCGATCGAGTTCTTCCTTCTTGCTGGGGGTGCTTTGCAGTTGTGTGAGTAACTGGAACAGCAATAAAACCAGCAAATGACAAGAATAATAGTGTTGTAGGGTGGAATATCCCGAAGCTGGTAAAAAATTGAAAAAGGGGCGATCGTAATATTCTGTGGGGGGTTCTGAGGTATTGAAGCCAAAACCCTGGGCAAATCCAGAGTTAAATCCAGCTAATGTCCAATTCTCTAAATGGGCAGATTGATGCCCGCTGCATCGTAGCAAGGCTAACATTACCCGCTTAGAGAGGGTTTCATGGGGAGATAAATGATTGTCGAAGACAACCGAAAATGGCGAATCTTGGAAAGGTTGATCCACTGAAGTCATATGGGTAAATTCCTGCATCTGTTTATCGCACCCTCAATTCAATCCTAATCTTTACCCGGATTAACGATTTTAATCTGGTATTACGATTTAGGCGAATTTATTCTGCTATTCCTATAGCCCTGTTATGAGTTTAACTGCTGATCGGTGAATAGTGGAGAGTTGATATTGATTTCAGGCTTAAATCTTATGGGGATTTCTTCAAAATCTATGCGTGTTACTACCCTTTCTCTCTGGCTCTTAGCGACTTTAGCTTCCTTGAATTTAATGCCGGTTGCTTATGGGGCGAATCCTTCAGAAGTAAGGCTTGCCCAAACTCAAGCGCAACCGAAACCTTCGCCGGCACCGGCTCCTGCTGCTCCCCAGGGAAATGCTGGCTTATCAGAGCAAGATTTAAACACCCTCAAGGAGGTGATTGAGCAAACGGTGGAGCAGACAGTAAATGAGAAGTTTGCCCAAGAACGTGCCAGACAAGAAATTGAGTGGCAAGCGCAGTTATCGGAGGTGGATGATATTCGATCGCGCCTGAATCAGTTGATGCTGTTAATGGTGATATTTATTGGCGGAACCGTTGTTTTGTTGCGCTTTATGCGTAGCAGTATGATTGGGCAAATCGTTACCGAGGTGAATCGCCGGTTTGAAGATCTTAATCAGCCAGAAAGCCATCTTCAACAGTATACCGACATGGCTCGCCAGTTGGTTGAGGATTTGACAACTCAAATTGAAGCAGCAAAAACCGAGCGTCAACGGGGATACCAGAATGTCAACCAAGAGGTTTTGGAATTAAAAGAGTCTGCTGGAACTATCCAGGAAGTACGCCAAGATTTGGTTAAACAACTGCAAGGGTTAGGAGAGGATCTGAAGCGAGAACTGGGTAAAATTCGCCAGGGAATCAATCCTCGTCGGGTGTCTGGGGTTTCGGAAATTGCTTTTTTAGAGGATTTAGTAGAGTCAGATCGGCAAGAAGGGATAGTTTTATCCTTTGATTTAGAGAAGTTGGATGAAAATCAGCTTTTTGTCACGGCTCAAGAGTGTGTGGATCAGGGGAATTTATTGGCAGATGAGGGGTTATATGAGGAAGCGGTAGCCCTTTATGAGCAGGTACTAGAAACACAACCGGAGTCTTTTGAAGCGTGGTATGAGCGGGGAAAGACTTTGGTAAAGTTGCATCGTCATCAAGAGGCGTTAACGTCCTATGAGCAGGCGTTATTTTTAGAGTCGGATAATGGTGAGGTTTGGTACCACAAGGGATTAGCACTGATGCTAACCGATCGCCCCTTAGAAGCGGTAGAGGCATTCAATCGCGCTCTGGAATTGAATCCTGACGGAGCAGAAATCTGGTATTGTCTAGGAAATACGCTGCTGAAGTTAGACCGCTATCCGGAAACTGTAGAAGCCTATGAACGGGCAATTTCCCTGCAACCGGAAGATACGGAAGCTTGGCATAACCAGGGGGTAGCGCGGGAAAAGTTAGGACAGTTTCAGGAGGCGATCGCCTGTTACGATCGCGTAATGGCGTTGGATGGGGATAAGGTGGAACCTTGGTTTCATCGGGGCAATGCTCTAGAAAAATTGGAAGAATATGAGGAGGCAGTTGAAGCCTACGATCGCGCAATTTCACTGTATGAAGAACAAGAAGATCGCTCAGAAAAGACGCTCTTAAGCACTATTTGGTTTAATCGAGGCACAACATTAGCTCAGTTAAAACAGTATGAGCAAGGTTTAGAATCCTACGATCGCGCACTTCAAGTTAACCCCGACGATCCGCAAATTTGGTGTGCGCGAGGGGAAATCTTAGAGCGCATTCAACGATATGAAGAAGCAGTGGATGCCTACGATCAGGTATTAACCTTAGAGCAAAATAAACATCAAGCTTGGCGACATCGGGGCATTTTATTGGAAAAGTTACGCCGGTTTGAAGAGGCGATTTCGTCCTACGATCGCGCCATTCAGTTGGAGGAAAATGATTATGAAGCTTGGCGCGGGAAAGGGACAGCTTTAGCTGAATTACAGCGCTACCAGGAAGCGATTTCTTGTTTTAGTCAAGCCTTACAGATTCAACAAAATTTGGGAATTACACCTACAGAAGAAGATATTGTCCAACCCTTTTCTCCTAGGTTAGGTTAACTGCTGTATTAATTACAGCGCTTTGCGCTGGGGAATAGGGAATAGGTTGATGGTACATGGAGAGAGAGGATTCAAGCTTGTGTTTCATAACGCAAGCAAAGCACTGTATGAATTGATTAATTATTAATTGGATTGGCTAACCTGTCCTCGACTAAATGACAGGCAGCGCCATGTTTGTCTGATATTTGTGTCCAAATGGGTTCAACGGTTTTACACCGAGATTCAGCCACCGGACAACGGGTATGAAAACGACAGCCAGAGGGGGGATTTACCGGAGAAGGAATTTCTCCCAAAAGGCGAATGCGCGATCGCTCATCATCGGGATCGAGGGGCGGAATTGCTGACAGTAAGGCTTGCGTATAGGGATGACTGGGGTTAGAAAACAGTTGGTGCGTGGGCGCAATTTCCACAATTTGACCCAAGTACATCACCGCCACTACATCACAGAAATGGGCAATCACCGAGAGATCGTGGCTGATAAACAAGAAGGTTAAATTCATATCTTCTTGTAGTGCTTTTAACAAATTGAGGATATTGGCTTGAATGGAAACATCGAGGGCTGCTACTGACTCGTCAGCGACCAAAAAACTGGGCCCGGAGACTAGGGCGCGGGCGATCGCAATTCGCTGTCGTTGCCCCCCCGAAAATGCATGGGGAAATCGCCGCAAATGCTCTAAATTTAGCCGACAACGCTCCGCAACCTCTCTTACTCTCTGATTCGTCTCTTGGCGATTTTTCGTCAGTTGCATGGCTTCTAGCGGCTCGGCAATTATATCCCGTACCGTCATCCGAGGAGAGAGCGCCGCATAGGGGTCTTGGAAAATCATCTGAGCCTCGCGGCGCAAGGCTTTCAATCGTTCCCCTTCCAGCTTGGCGATACTTAAAGGCAAATCTGCCACCTTAAACATAATCTCGCCCCCCGTAATCGGAGCCGCCTTCAGAATTGCCCGTCCTACGGTTGTTTTCCCGGAACCTGACTCTCCTACTAAGCCAAAAATCTGACCGGGCATAATATCAAAACTGACCCCATCCACCGCCCGCACGATTTTGGGTTTACCATGCAAAAATCCCCCGCCGACGGGGTAGTGAACTTGTAAATTACGAACCGATA
>NZ_CEZBFX010000066.1:0-26709 GCF_982964205.1 Roseofilum sp.
TTGAAATGTGGGGGTCACAACTAAAGTCTTTTATTCTAGCTTTTGCTCCGACTACTCCCTTTATGATTGATACTCTTCTGGCTGTAGCCCTTGACTTAATTAATCCTAAACATTTAAGAAATTGGTTTGCTCATTGTTGTTATTGTACCTTATAACAGCGCGAAGCGCTGTAACCTCGTTCGATCAGGAGAAAACAAACAATACTGCCTGATAACAATAAAAAGACAAGCCAACCCATCGCTTTTTTTAATACGATTGTCAACCATAATCGATTCTCTTGCGAAAAAACGATATTTTTTACTTTTAAACGTTTTATCTGCCATACCTTTTGTAGAATATATCACACTGTTTGTTTTTGGTCAATCACAATATCGATCGCGATCGCCTCTTCCCATTTCCCGAAAGACAAAGCATCTCTTGTCTTTCGGGGGTTTCGGGTCATCTAAGATTAGGTTAACTGGCTGATGAAGCCGATGTTTTTTGTTCAATCTGTTCCAACATTTTTTCCTTATCTTGGCGACGTTTCTTCGCATAAAGTTGAATCGCAGCTACCATCGACACAACCAGCCCAAAAATGAGCCAAGTTGTTAAATCTAAAGGTAAACTTCCCTTAAATACAGCCAAAAGAACGATAACAACTAACAACACTGTTGGGGCTTCATTTAAAGCGCGAAATTGTTGACCTGTCCAGTTGCATTCACCAGATGCTAACCGTTTCATAATGTGTCCACAATAGAAATGATAGGCCAGTAACGCAGTAACCAGAGCTAGTTTAATATGTAGCCAACCCGACTTTAAAATTTCCGGTTCTGTAGAAATTAAACCAATCGCCATTGCCACGGTAACGGCCATTCCAGGCATGGTAATAATATGATAGAGGCGCTTTTCCATAATTTTGTATTGCGCCTTGAGAATGGTTTGTGCCGGTTCATCTCGTTCTGAGGCTTCAGCATGGTAAACAAAGAGACGAACTAAATAAAACAAGCCTGCAAACCAGACCACAACACCGATCAGGTGGAATGCTTTAAACCAAAAATAAGCCATAAAAGGTGTTCTTATCGAGCAACTCATCAAGGCGAGTTTAAGATTTCTCTTGGGTCAACAGGGCGATCGCGTAACAAAAGTTAATATACTTTTTAGGGAGTAGAGAGTGCAATTGCTGATTGTGTAGTGCCTTGATCTCACTAAATTAGTGCATGAGATGTGAGGGATTCACCCAGTGTAAACCATCAGACAATGATAATCCTGATGTTCTTCCAGATACGCCAAATTGGCGATCGCACTTTAATAGATTTATGCTGATAAACAGTGCTACTTTTTTTCACTTCCTTCATCCTCTAACTCTAAAACAACATCTTCATAAATAGCATTTAGCGATAACGTAATTCCCAAACTCATCAACTCAATCGTATCACCTTCACTGTAAGGAATGAATCGCCACTCTCGAACAGCATCCCGCCGAAAAATCTCAACTGTTTTGGTTTCAGAACTCACTAAAACATATTCTTGTAGCGTTGAGAGACGACGGTACAGGGCGAACTTCCCCCCGCGATCGTAAGCCTCCGTACTTGGAGAAAGCACTTCAATAATGATGCAGGGATAGCGGATAAATTCTCGGGCGGTGCGATCGCGATCGTCGCAGCTAATACTAAGATCTGGATAGGTAAACGGTCCCTCATCGGTGATGCCCACCTTGGCATCAGAGTTACGCACTTTGCAGCGCCCCCGTAACGGTTCTCGCAGGAGGCTTGCCAAATTTAGGGCAATATCTGCATGGGGCAGTGTTCCCCCTGCCATCGCAAACACTTCCCCATTAAAATATTCGTAGCGTAGGGGTTGTTGGACTTCCCATTCCAAATATTCCTGCGCTGTTAAGCGGGGGACAACTCTGGCAGTACCTTGCGTCATGGCATATTACCCAAAAAATATGTTTCCATTTTAGCAATACCTTCGCCATTTTCCCGTAGGTTGGGTTGAGGAACGAAACCCAACCTACGAATCAAGGCATTTTTGGTTTTGGCGAAGGTATTGTCTTTAGGGGAAGTATAGCAAGCGATCGCAAGATGGTTGACTCTCAAGCATTTTCTTACAAAATTATCGATCGCAATCTCGGCATAGTCGATCCAGTGCCATATTGGCCTTTGACACTTACAGCGCTTCGCGCTGTCATGAGATACAGTAACAACAATGAGCAAACCAATTTCTCAAATGTTCCGGATTAATTAAGTCAAGGGCTACAGCCAAAAGAGTATCAATCATAGCGGGGGTAGTTGGAGAAAAATCCATAATAAAAGACTTCAGTTGTGACCCCCACATTTCAATTGGATTAAAATCTGGAGAGTAGGGAGATAAATAGATGACACTTGCGCCAACCGCTTCAATTTTCTTGACAATAGATTCCCTTTTATGAATCGCCAATTTATCCATGAAAATGACTGCCCCTGGTCATAATTTAGGAACAAGAAAAGGGTCAATAAAGACCTTAAAAGCAGCGGTGTATAAAGAGCCATCAAGGGTCATCAAAGCTAAAACTTTATCTTGAGTAATCGCCCCAACTAAGGTAACTTTTTCTCCTCGATAAAAAGGTTTCATTTCCCTGACTCTTGTCCCTACCTCTGAGTGGCTATAAGGGCAATTTTCTCCCAGTAGAATCCCCGTTTTGTCTATAAATACTAAGTTCTCTGGCTCTATCTCTTTAACGTTTTCCCCCTATTCTACTCTCAATTTTTGTCCTCTTTGAGTTGCTGCTTGACTACTACATCGTGTTTTTTTTACGAGATAGTCCTAATTTTTGTAAACACCGCCACATGGCTGTAGCACTCACCCAATTTCCTGTGAGTTCTGCAAATAATTCACACAGTTCGGCTAAAGTCGCATCTTGATGTTGTGCCACCAACTCTTTGACTTGTTGTTGAGATTCAGCATTATTCAGATAACTTAACTTTAGATTGAGATGGCACAACTTAGGAACGATCCTGACATAGAGGATCTCATTGTCCGGCACTAGCCTTAAGATAAGCCCCCTGCCCCAAATGCTGTAGCTTGGGATAACAACTGCGGTAATTCTCCTCGCTTACAAATAACCACAGAATACGAGTCCGCCGATTCTGTGGTGGAATGGGGCAAGGAGCATAACCATCCGTGTAAATAATTAGTCCATCGTAATCCCGATGTTCCTCCAGATACGCCACAACTGGGTCAAAATTTGTCCCGCCTCGTCCGGTTAATTGCACTTCCTTTTTGGCGCGGCGGAACGTCATCACATCGGCGGTAATCTTGGTATCAAATTGGATCGCATCGATCGCCGGCACGCCATAGTTAAAAAAGCGATTCACCACCGAAAACCCCTGCTGTAGCTCTTTGGTTCCCATGGAGCCGCTCACATCAATGGCAAAGAGTAAACGGGTGCTAAACTCGCGACGACTACCCATATAGGCGAACCCATACCGGCGATTCGGCTTCATGCGGGTTAGCCTGCGCTGTTGGCTGAGGATAGAGGTGCGAAACTTGCGTAAAACTGCCCGATAGTCGAGTTTTGGGTGCAGATTCGCCAAAATCCGTTCGCGCAACTTGCCGCCAATGCTGCCCCAACTGTCATTGGCTTGAGCCATTCTCACTAGCTCGTCTAGGCGATCGCTCAACAATTCATCTCGATCCCACTGGTCAGTATTTTCCACACCGATCGAGTTTGTGTCAGTATAAATCGCGAGTAAATTTGAGGGGCGATCGCTGGGGGTTGAAGTCGGTTTAGATTCAGAAGAGCCAGGAGAGCTGGATGCAAGTGCAGCATTCGCTTCCCCCATGCCTACTCCTGGCACTCCAGAGGCTGCTCCCTGTGGATTGGAGGACTGTTGGTCGAGCAATTTGTGGTAATAAAACTCGAAGAATTGCTGGTCATAGTTGCGATCGCTAAAGACATCCCGCGCCCGAGGAAATGGCAACTCGGTTTGCAAGTATTCCTGAAGCGTTAAATTGCTAGCAGCATAGCTAATTGCGGAGTGGGCTTGGCGACGACTGTAGGGGTGTTTGAGCAGAATCCGTAGGGCTTCAAAGCGCAGGGTGGCTTCTAGGTGGCGATCGCTCAACTGCTGAATAAACTCCGGATTGTACTCAATTCGTCCCCGTTGCACGCGAATCGTTTGGATGCGTGGCTCGGAGACCAAAGCGTGACTCGTCCAAGTCGCCAGCAACAGCGGCTCGACGAGCAGCCACTTTTCCACAATTCGAGCAATACGGTGACGGGCAATCGGTTTCATCATAATAATAGATCGTACAGAGATTAAAAGAGGTTGGAGAAACCGGGTTTCTGGCGAACGATTGGGGTTCAAACCTCGATCGCCTCTAAATACTCCGACAAAAAGTCAATCAGATCCATCGATTCAGCCACAAATCCCATGGCATCGCTAAATTTGGGCCCCTGAACCAGAGAGGAAAAATGAGCGATCGCCTCCCGTTGTTTGGCTTTGGCGAGATACTGGAGATATTTCAACAGATTCTTGCGGGCATTCTCTGCTTTATTGTCAGGGCAATGCCCAGCATTGAGCCAGAGTAAAACCCGTTCGTTCAAACTAGCAAAGTCCTGAATTTCCAGGTCTTTAAGCTGTTTGGAATGTTTAGCAAACTGCAACAGAAGTTGTTCTGGACTCAAACCCCGTTGAGTCGCGAGGCTTTGGCGAAAGGTGATACTGGCGCGAGTCCCCACCATACCGGCAATCAGTTTGAAGTGAATGTCCTCCAGCTTTGGATGGTTGCGCACAAAATTCGCAACTTTCACCCAAGCGCGGCGATCGGGGGTTTTCACCAGGCCGGCGGTGGCGATCGCCATATCCGCATCGGGATTGTCGCCGTCGAGATAGTCTGGATGCTGTTGGATAAAGGTTAACACCCGCGCATCGATATTGCGATCGGAAGCCCAGAGTAGCCAATCTTCCACTGTCGGCGCAAACTCGTAGAGATTAAACCGCGACACCAGCGCCGGATCGAGTTCTGTCAGTTGATATTCTTCTCCCGCATTCACCGCAGCAATCACAATACTGCCAGAAGGTAGTGCTCTACCGGCTAAAGTTTTGTTCAGAGTCAGGTCTTGAACGGCTTGCAAAATTTCGGGTCGGGCGCGGTTAAGCTCGTCTAGGAAGAGCACCACGGGGCGATCGGGTTCCGGCCACCAGTAGGGCGGTAAAAACACCGATCGCCCAGTTTTCTCGTCTTTGTGCAACAAGCCAATCAAATCCCCCGGATCGCTCATTTGACCCAAAAAGAACGGGATTACTGGCAGATTCTGGCGCTGACTGTAGAAATGGCTAATCATTTCCGATTTGCCAATACCATGCTTGCCCACCAGGAGGATATTTTGCTCCGGTGGAGTTAGTTCCAGAACTTGATAGAGTTCCCTCGCATCAATACGAATCATTGTCTTCGACCTTTACCCTTTCACTACAAATCCTGATGACGAATCCAGCTAGAGCGGCCGTAGCCCCGCTTAAGACGAGTTGTAAAACGAACACCACTGTTGTAAGTCTCGCGCAGAGCCTGAATTGCGGTTCGCAATTTGGGTAAAACTTCCTTGAACTGGTTAAAGGGAATCAAAATGGCAAAATAGTCGTTGTTGTCAGACAGACGAATAATCAGCTTGAGCTTAACGGTATCGACTTCGGTGGCAAAGTCAAATTGATCTTCCTTAGCAATTTTACGCACCTGAGCCAAGATAGCTTGCACTTTCAAGTCTTTCTGTTTTTGGCGCTTGGCAGCTTGTGCTTTTTGCCGGTCAACCCTCTGGAAAAATGCTTGGATCAGGGCAACCATCTCACTCAGGTCTGAAACGGGGGCGGGCGATCGCTCTCCCCCTAACTCTACCCAGAGCTGTTGCTCCGGACTCATGAACAGATGTAAATGGGTGTGATTTCGATACCAACGCTCGCTGGATTCTTCGAGTAAAATACAACAACAGAGGGTATTGCTGGGGGTCTGCTCTGTACTTGATCTTCTTTGAAAACGATGGTAATGGTGACAGTTATTATGCCGCTCTGCGCCGGCGAGAGGCTCAACTCGCGCCAACAAGTCTTCTGCTAGATCTTTAGCCTGTTCGAGATTAACGCTAAGGGGTTTTGTCCCGGATATATTCTCCCGGAGGAGCTTTTGCAAACTTCGTGATGTGATGGACATAAGATAAACGACCTTCTTTCACTCAGATTCGGCAATTTTGCGCACAAAGCGACTCCACAGGAGTATCGCCACCAACCCACTTTCGATTATATCGACTCGCGATCGATTTTATCTTGAGCAAAGGAGCTTATCGCTGGGAATTATGGGGTTCCTGGTGTTGGCAGCGTAATGCCAAACAGAATAGCGAAAACTTTCTGTAACTGATTATTCGGCTTTGGTAATATCAAAGCCGATTGCCACCTGGTCATTCTCAGCAAATTTAATTATGAAATAGTATCTAAAAAAACTATTGTTTTTCCTGCATGGGCTATTCAGCCCTGAGCATTGACTTCATGCCCTATTCCCTGGTGGGGCACTATATGTTAATATTTTTTTCAATTCTGAAAATCATGCCCCGTACTGTTGGAGAGGAAAACACACTTATGGAAGCAGCACTGCTGTTGGCAAAATTACCTGAAGCCTATTCAGCCTTTAGCCCACTAATCGATGTTTTGCCTGTAATTCCTATCTTTTTCTTACTGCTGGCCTTTGTTTGGCAAGCAGCAGTTGGGTTTAAATAGAGTTTAAGATAAATGTAAAATCAGAAACATTTATTTCCCTAGAGACAGGTTTGAAGCCTGTCTCATTTTTATGTATCTAGCGTTTGCCAAGGGTATTTTGGAAAGCGGGACGTTCGGATAAACGCTGGATGTACTCCGTAATGGCTGGATACTCACTCAAATCAAGCTTGAGCATCACAGGCATATAGAAGAGAAGCGATCCGACTGCCACATCAGCTACGGTAAGCCGATCGCTGAGTAAAAACGGTTGAGCTTGTAGACGTTGATTTAGGGGAGGCATAAAGTCCGCCAAGGCGCGATCGCGGGATGCTTCAATAAACACCCCTGGCCCCAAACTAGCATTGGCAAAGATCGTCCACTGGTTCATCTGTGCGATCTCTTGCACCGATCCCTGAGCATTGCCATACTGGAGAGCCAGATACATTAAAATTGCCCCAGATTCCCAAATGGTAAAATCGCCATCTACGAGGGCAGGCACCTTTCCCATGGGATGAATTGCCAAATAGTCCGGTTTCTTATGTTCTTGCCCTTGGATGTCCACAGCAATCAATTCATAGGGAACACCCAGTTCCTCTAAATACCACTGAACTAAAGTTCCACGAGTTCGCGGGCCACCATAGAGTTTGATCATTCCTTAAAGTACCTTATGGGTATGTTCGTGTTGTTTTACATTATCTTCTGTGCGAACCACATTCGTCATATTTAAAACTCGTTTGCGCTCCGTGGAAAAGTTAAAATCTTGATGACAAGTGCCGATGGGAATTTTCGCTTTAGCAGTTTGATGACTGGGAACCTTATAACTGCGAACAGCGGCGATCGCTCGTTCTACAAACTCGTCACAGAACTGGGGCTTCTCTGGGAACTCGGTCGGTTTTTGGGGGGTCTGATGGATCAGTACCGTACCTAATGTGGTTCCCAAGGCCATTTCATAGGAGGTGGGAATTCCCTTAAATAAAGCTTCTAGAGCGGCTGAAGGGATCGGTTCTATTACTTTAACCGGATAGACCTCTCCATCTTCCTTAATAAAGCAAGTGGCCAAGCCAAGGACTAAATAATCATCCCCGGATACATCGGGGGCATTGGGATAGGTTTGTTCAGCAGTCATAAGGGTAAGGGATATAAATCAATGGATTGGATATCAACCTAACTAGGAGGAAGCAAGAGTTTAAGCGCTCTCCCAAACCGAAAGTAACAGAGACCTCGATCAGCGCACCCCGCTATTCCATCTGTTGCATCTTACCATTAGCCACCTGAGTAACTGGTACATTCGCACTTTTTCCGTCAGGATTTCCCCCTTACAGTGAAGGTATCAAAGATAAAGTACAGTCATTCATTGAGGTACAGTTCATGGGCATCAATCTTTCTACTTCTAGTGTTGATTCTTTCGGAGGTTTATATCCAAGGCAACCTCAACCGACAACAGAAAGCCCCCCCGTTAATCGAAAATTGAGCCAACAAGCTAAAACTCGCTTAGAACAAGGGGACTATTTAGGTGCTATTGACCTGTTAACTTGTCTGATTGAAGCCGATCCCACTTGTGCCGATCACTACAATAATCGCGGATATGCCCATTTTCAGGATGGAGAGGTGGAAGAGGCGATCGCCGACTATAGCCAAGCGATCCAACTGAATCCTACACTCGATCGAGCGTATAATAATCGTGCCAATGCCTACGCTCGTCTAGGAGATCTCTACGCTGCTCTGCTCGACTACGATCAAACGTTAGATTTAAATCCCTTAAAAATCCAAGCTTGGATTAACCGAGGAATTACCTTTAGACAACTTCAAATTTATGAACTTGCCCTCGATAACCTGGACTTTGCCCTGCGTCTGGGTCGTCTAGAAGGCTATATTTACGCCGAACGAGGACGCACCTATCATCTGATGGGAGATTGGAATTGGGCGATCGCCGACTACCAAAGAGCGATCGACTCCTTCCAAAATGCTCCCCAGCTCTCAGGAGCCGAACAACGCCAATATCAACGGGTTCTGCATTGGAAAGACCAACTGCTCAAACCCCTTGCAGAATAAGGGATTTCCAGAATGAATTATCGATCTACCCGCTCCTTTTTCCAAACCACAGAACGTTTTTGCGGATCGATCCGGTGACTTTGTTCAGCCATCACTTGCTTCGCTTGCTCGGGATCGAAAGATCGGTCAAAATCTTGTTGTAGTTGAGTGACTCGGTCTTGAGTTTGCTGAACTTGGATCTCGACAATTTCTAACTTTTCTTCTACCGATCGATGATAGGGAATCAGGCGCATCACTGCCCCAGTTGCGATCGCGACCAAAACCAGATTCACACTTAACTTCATCATTGTTTCCCAGGCGATCGCCGCAGCTAAGGGAGAGGAGCGACGACGCGATCTTTGGCGCTGGTTCCGCATCCGACGACGATCCAATGGATTAACGGAATGAGGGGGTCTCTGGGGGGTTGGCTCACTAGCAAGCATGGGCGTTTTAGAGGATTACAGCGCAACAAAAATTTATGCCCTGATAATACACCTTAGAGTTCACCCTAACCGCCCATTCTCAAAAGTTTTTTCCGTATTCCCCCCAGAATTCTCAAAGACCCTTGATTAACAGGGACTTCAACCTTACTTATACAGTTCGGTAGAGAGGCGGAAAGCTAAGATTCCTGGGATTAAAGCCAGAACTAGAGCCACAAATACTTGAGTATCTGATAAAGCCATGATCGAGAACTCCTGTTAAACATAGGTTTGTTCAACACTGTTGCTTAAATTGCCCTCTAGGGGAATAGGTTTGTTACATACCGTAACATTTAGCCGGCATCCCTGTCCTTAAGCAGGGAATTTTCATTCTCACCTGGAAAATGGCAAGGTGGGGGGATGAGGGGATAGGGGGTTTTTATCATATTATTAAACGTTAAATAAAGTATGAAGATTAACGTTGCTCCAATAGAGAACCACGGACATTACGCTAAGAGCAACGCACTTAAGGGTGCGAGTAACTGCATTAATTCCAGATTGGTTCGTTAACATGGATTTATTCTCCTAATTATTTTCAGTTCCAGAGCGGGGGGTTGAGTCAGTAAAATCCCTCTCTGGATGGACTTAGGAGGCTGTTAAAGTTCGGTTTCTGGGAATTTCCCGTCGGGATTTTCCCAGAAGCTTATTATCTCTCCTATAAATTCCTCTATTTTTTGGGGACAATTTTATCCAAATTAGCAAAAATTGTAATAATTGTTTACCAGAACGAAGCGCGATAGACCTATGGTTCAACTGCCATCTGAACAAGTCAAGTCTCCATCGTCGGATCAGCGTATTTATTGTCCATTCTGGGATTACTTGGGAGCAATTCAAACTTCTTCAGTCTAGATTTGGCGATCGCCGTAATCTGCGGCTTTTTTACTACCAAAATACCGTAGAAATTCTCATGCCGGGACGAGAACACGAATGTTTCAGTCGCTTAATTGGATTTCTGATTGGATTATTTTGCCTGGAAATGGGCATTGAATTTGAACCCCTTGGCTCGAACGCAGGAGCGCGAAAGTACCGTTTCCGCCGAACCGGACGAATCTTATTGTTTCAGTACATCTAAGCCTAGCCCGGATTTAGTCATCGAAGTCATCTTTACCAGTGGCAGCCCCAACAAACTGCAACGCTACCGCCTCCTAGATATTCCAGAAGTATGGTTTTGGGAAGATGGTGTATTCAGCCTCCTTGTCGCCCCCTCAGGTTTATCCATCGGTTAATACTCTCCTGTTTCGGTTCATAGAGAATGATCTTCAATTGTTGAGTGTTAATGATTTCTTGAACTAATTCTATACTAAAAAAAGAATTATAGGTTTCGAGAGTAATGGCGAGATAAAGAATATGCTCTGAATATTGTTTTAGCAAGAGACTACGATAGGTAATAAATTGACCAAGGGCTGTATAAAATTCGGAAATCGTGGAGTTTTGAATAAAGCTTTTAATTTCTACGGCAATTTTACAGCGCTTTGCGCTGTTATGAGGGACAGTGTTGAATCCTCAAAGCTATGTACCAAAAGCCTATTCCCTATTCCCTAGCGCAAAGCGCTATATCTCCTTCTCGTTCTGCCGCTAAAAACTTTTCTGCACCCAGATCGACATAAAATTTTCCGAGATCGGATCGTAGCATCAGAGGGTCATGGGTGATTATCCATCCATCTTTTTCTAAAGCATGGCGTACAGCTTGATGAAACAAATCTTTAGCCGGCATGATAATATTTTCTAGAGGATACCCAATTCTCAAAGTAAAATCGACTCTCTAATGCAATTATATCCTACTTTGACCTTAAGAATGGGTATAATAATCCATAAAAACTATCCATACTTCATGATGAATGATTTATTTAAAGGATTTGAAGACCTATTAGAACTCGCCAAACGGCTAGAAGAAAAAGCAGAACAAGGAGAATTGAAAACCGATATTCAGTTTCGTTCTTTGAGTAATATCCCCCAAGGTAGAAATATTCCTAAACGTGCCCCGAGTAAACCTTCATCAGAGGTGATTATTACGCCGCCACCCTCGGAAACTGGGGGTAATCCTCCAACTGCGTCTAATTCTGGCAACTTATCCTTAAACCAAATTGGTGGTTTAGAAGAAGTGAAGCAGGAATTACGAGAACTGGTGGAACTGCCCTTAAAACGTCCTGAATTACTGGCGCAATTGGGTCTAGAACCGACGCGGGGAGTATTGTTAGTGGGGCCCCCTGGCACGGGAAAAACTCTCACGGCTCGCTCTCTGGCTGCCGAATTAGGGGTGAATTATATCGCCATTACGGGGCCGGAAATTATGGGGAAATATTATGGAGAATCGGAAGGTCGATTAAGGGATTTATTTGAGAAAGCGGCTCGTAATGCTCCTTGCCTAATTTTTATTGATGAGATTGATAGTTTAGCGCCCGATCGCTCCCAAGTGGAAGGAGAAGTGGAAAAGCGCGTGGTTGGTCAGTTATTGGGCTTGATGGATGGCTTTTCAGTTAGTGATTCTGTGGTCATTTTAGCCGCCACGAACCTCCCCAACCGCCTCGATCCGGCTTTGCGACGACCGGGAAGATTCGATCGCGAAATTGTGTTTCGAGTCCCCAGAATAGAGGAACGAGTACAGATTCTCCAGATTCTCAGCCAAGGGATGCCCTTAGAGTCTGGGGTGGATTTGGAGGCGATCGCCTCCCGCTCTGTCGGATTTGTGGGCGCAGACTTAAAAGCCCTGTGTCAAAAAGCCGCCCATCATGCTCTGCGTCGCCAAGTCCCCACCCCAGACACCCAACCCACTGCCCCATTAACCATTAATTCCGATGATTTTGAGCAAGCGCTAAGTGCGATTAAACCCGCAGTATTGCGCTCGGTGGAAGTGGAATCTCCCCAAGTCGCTTGGGACGATATTGGCGGGTTAGAGGAGACCAAACAACTGTTGCAAGAGTCCGTCGAAGGGCAATTGCTCTATCCAGAACTGTATCAAAAAACGCAAGCGAAAGCGCCCAAAGGCATATTACTGATGGGAGAACCAGGAACGGGTAAAACCCTGTTGGCTAAGGCGATCGCCTCCCAAGCACAGGCGAACTTTATCGCCATTTCCGGGCCAGAGCTGCTCAGTCGTTGGGTCGGAGCCTCAGAACAAGCCGTGCGAGAACTGTTTGCCAAAGCCAGACAAGCGGCTCCTTGCGTGATTTTTATCGATGAAATCGATACCCTAGCGCCCGCACGAGGTCAGTATAGCGGTGATTCTGGAGTGGGCGATCGCGTGGTGGGGCAACTTCTGACCGAAATTGACGGGTTATCAGTTTCCAAAAACCTGATTCTGATTGCAGCAACCAATCGTCCGGAGGCGATCGATCCCGCTCTGTTGCGTTCCGGCCGTCTCGATCTGCAACTGAAAATCGACCTCCCCGACACCCCCAGTCGCCTCGCCATTCTCCAAGTCCACAACCACAACCGTCCCCTTTCCGGCATTGACCTCTCCCACTACGCCCAACTCACCCTCGGATGGAGCGGCGCAGATCTAGCACTTCTGAGCAACCAAGCTGCCCTCCAATCCATCCGCCGTTTCCGTACCCTAAACCAACCCATTAGCGAACTCTATATTACCAGCGACGACTTCCAGCAAGCTTACACCCAACTCAAGACCCTCCGAGGATTATAAGATAGTGAAGCTTTTTATCCAACTGTTTGCTTTAAAATTTTTGTACCCTCTAATTTATCTGTAGGATATAATAATATTTTATAAAAATCTTCTCCTTCTAATCCATCTTTACTTATAGTATCAAGTCCTCCATACAAAACTGTTACTTGATATATCCCTGGGTTAACTGGTATTTGCAAAGTATCGGGTTGGTAATCTACAGCACCAAAAACAGCTAATTTCCCAGAGTGTATCATAATACTACACTGAACTATATGATCCCAAGAATCTAAAGATACAGGAATATTCTTTTCACTTATTCCCAAGCCCACAGGCACTTCCATATTTCTTGCAGTAACAATTGCAATTTTACTAGATGTATATACTAATTTATCCTTAATAGAATGATCGGAAATGTATCCTGAAATATCATCATTGTTATTGGCATCACTTAAAAATATAATATGGTAGTCTGCAAAAATCTTCATTGATATTTTTTTCATTATGATTATATCATTTTCCTATATACATACACTGAACAAGGATTAATTGTCGCAAACATTTTTTGATGCTATAATCGCAATCAGAACTACAGACAAATCCTGGTTTTTAACTGTCCATTTGGGAGATAACGAATAGATGAATGTATCAACAGTATCACCAACATTACTCAGCCCTTTTAGCTTACGAGAATTGCCCCTAAAAAATCGCGTAGTTATGGCCCCCATGACCCGTTCACGCGCAGGTTCAGAACGCATTCCCAACGCTTTGATGGCTGAATATTATACTCAACGGGTCTCTGCGGGTTTGATTATAACCGAGGCAACAGTTATTTCTCAACAAGCCAATGGATGGCTAAATTCACCTGGGATTTACTCAGAGGAACAAACTGAAGCCTGGAAACAAGTTGTTGATGCCATTCATGCTCGAGGAGGACTCATTTTTCTGCAACTTTGGCATTGCGGACGAGCCTCCCATAGTAGTTTTCAGGAAAACGGTCAATTACCCGTTGCCCCTTCAGCAATTAAACTCAATGGAGAATATGTTCATACTCCGATTGGCAAACAACCCTACGAAACCCCTCGCGCCTTAGAAACAGAGGAAATCCCCACAATTGTAGAAGACTATCGTCGAGCAGCAGAACGCGGTAAAGAAGCAGGATTTGATGGGGTAGAGATTCATGCTGCTAATGGCTATTTAATCGACCAATTTCTGCAATCTAAAACCAACCATCGGACTGATAGGTATGGTGGGAGTGTGGAAAACCGATATCGCTTTCTCCAAGAAATTGTTGAATCCGTTCTCACAGTTTGGTCAGCAGATCGAGTCGGGGTTAGACTCGCCCCAAATGGGAATTTTAATGATATGGGTTCGCCAGACTTTCGCGAAAACTCTCTGTATATTGCTAAACAGTTAAATGTTTATGGATTAGCATACCTCCATGTAATGGATGGTTTAGGCTTTGGTTTTCACGAATTAGGAGAACCGATGACGTTGGCAGAATTTCGAGAAGTATTTACAGCACCGCTAATGGGAAATTGTGGATATACTCAAGAAACGGCTGAAGTTGCAATTAAAGAGGGACATGCCGATTTAATTGCCTTTGGGCGACCATTTATTAGCAATCCCGATTTAGTAGAGCGTTTTACGAATAGCTGGCCGCTGAACCCCGAAGCTGAGATCAACATTTGGTTTTCATTTGACCGAGAAGGTTATACGGACTTCCCCAACTATAGTTAATGACCCAATTTTCTCTATATGCTCTAACTGATTTCATCTAACTTGCGCCGTACCTCTTGAATATCCTGCCACATTAACCACTTTGGCTTTCCTTGTTCGCGGGAGGGATTTCGCAGTAAATAAGCGGGGTGAAAAATAGGCATACAGAAGCGCCCTTGCCAGTCAAACCACTGACCGCGAATTTTTGTAATGCCTCGTTTATCTGCTAAGATCCCTTGAACGGCTGTTGCACCAGTCAATAAAATGATTTTTGGATTCACTAAACGGATTTGTTCTAATAAATAAGGCTTACAAGCATCCATTTCTGAGGACGTGGGTTTACGGTTTCCTGGAGGGCGGCATTTGTTGACATTACAAATATAAACATCACGCTCGCTATCTAATTTTACCGATGCCAATATTTTATCGAGTAACTGACCGGATTTCCCGACAAATGGTAATCCTTTTTCGTCTTCATTTTGTCCGGGAGCTTCTCCCACAATCATCAAGCTAGCTTTGGGATTTCCCCGGTGAATTACTACATGGGTACGGTTTTGTCCTAATTCGCAGCGCTGACACTGTTGGCAATGTTTGGTCAGGGCTTCTAATGTTTCATAGGTTCCTGGAGGAATGGGAATTTTGGGATCTTTGGGAATTAATTCTAGGGAAGAAAACCCAGAATTGCCGGCAATAGTTGAGTCATCGAAGAGATTCAGTTGATCGGAATTAGACATAGTAATTAATAATGAAAACTAACAAAGTTTACTCTCTCCTACTGGAGATGGATTCGCTTCTCAAGGGATGAGGAAAAGAGGTGTAGGAATTTTTGTGCTTTTATAGCAAAGAAAAGGAGAGTTAGGACATTTTCTATTGCCTCTTGCCTCAAACCATAACCTAACTGTGCTAACCGACTCTTTCTCTGCTATAGCTTTGAGTGGGTGCATTAGGCTGTCGCTAACGCACCTTAGTACTTCTGCACGAAGTCTATTCATCTTTGCCTAGAATACTGGCTAAGAGGGCTTTTTGGGCGTGCATTCGGTTTTCTGCCTGATCCCATAGGCGAGATTGGGGACATTCCATCACTTCATCGGTAATTTCTTCACCACGATGGGCGGGTAAACAATGGAGGATAATAGCTTCAGGATCGGCTAATTTTAATAGCTCTGTATTCACCTGATAAGGTTTGAAGAGTGGAATCCGTTCTCTGGCTTCTTTTTCTTGACCCATACTTGCCCAAACATCAGTATATAAAGCATGACATCCTTTGGCGGCTTCTTGGGCATTGTGGGTAACAATCACTTCTGTTTTACCACCCGCAAATTCTTTGGCTTTGGCGACAATTTTCGAGTTGGGTTCATATTCAGCAGAAGGGACAGCAATGCGTACATTCATGCCCATCATTGCACAGCCGAGTAAGAGGGAATTGGCAACATTATTGCCATCGCCAAAATAGGATAGGGTTTTACCTTGGCAACTGCCAAAACATTCTTGGATAGTGAGTAAATCAGCGAAGATTTGGCAAGGATGCTCTAAGTCGGTGAGGGCGTTGATGACAGGAATACCAGAAAATTGGGCATAGTTTTCTAATTCTTTTTGTTCAAAGGTACGAACAGCCAAAATATCTAAATACCGGCCTAAAACTCTGGCTGTATCGGTAACGGGTTCGCCACGACTGACTTGGGTGACACTGGGATTGAGGTCAATGACTTGACCGCCCAGTTGATACATGGCAACGCTAAAGCTGACGCGGGTACGGGTTGAAGCTTTGCTAAATAAAAGTCCAAGAACTTTACGGCAAGTCCAACTGATGTCTCCTGATTTGAGTTGGGCAGCGAAGGTTAATAGCTCATGCAGTTCGTCAACGGTTAAATCGGCAACGCTTAATATGTTTCTTCCTTTTAAGGCTTCCATAGGGATTTCTACAAAACGATAGTGTACAGAGTGGGGAGTGGGGAGTCGGGAATAGAGAATAGGGAATAGGATATCTCTGTGTCTCCCCATCCCCTTATCTCCTCATCTCCCCATTACCCATTTTGAGGTAACCAATCTTTGAGAGTCATGCCACCAAAAACAGCAGCTAGGATGATTAAGGCTCCAATACCAATGGGACTGGGAACCCAAAAAATGACTTCTAAGTGATTGATTTCTCCGGCCTCAAGTGTCCAAATTAATTGATGATTTTCGGGGTCTGAGATGGGAGTGAGGCTATTTTCAGCTTCGGTAATGGGTTGGGCATCCCAGGGGGTAGTAAGGGCAAATTCTAGATTGAATAGGGAACCGGGACTGACGAGAACATTGCCTTCGGAGGAGAGAACGGCGAGCGATCGCAAGTCTACATCCATTTCTAGACGGTTGCGAATGGCGATCCAAAAGTTATTTTGAGCAATATTGAGTTCGGAGGTGAGTTGGGGTAGGGTTTCATCCTCTGTTTGGGTTTGGAGATGAGTGGGGTTAAAAAACTCATTAAACTTGGAGGCTAAGTCTGCACCATTATAAAAGGGAATGGTGACGAGCAGTTCCCGGTCGGAAATCCGTTGGGTTTTGCCTCGCAATTTTCGGGTACGTTCTTGCAAGCTTTCTAACCATTGTTCGGCCACCACTTGGCTGAAATCGTGCAGGCGATCGGAAATTTGCACCCGTTGCACCATTTCTCCATAGGTTGGGCTTTGAAAATTGACCCCCACATCATACTTAACGCATCCCGTGAGGGCGATCGCCACGATTAAATATAACGGCCAGAAAATCCGAACCCTAGATCGATGTTTTCCCATGATTTTGGTCTATCTCGTGTTGGCTGCCTTCCCATTATCCCCCTATCCGAAGCCAATCCACCCGCCAATAATTAAGGCGATCGCCACTAAAGCCACCCAAAGAAACCGATTATCTTCTGTTTCTACGGAGGACCAATCCATCGGTTCTAACTCCTCTTTGGACTTTGGAGGCTTAACTTGGGTGGTTCCTGTTCCTTGACGATAAAGGCGATCGCTCTCCTCCATAGCAGATAAATCGGGAATCGTAGTATTCCATTCCGAACGGCGATTAAGTTGGGGAGCCTTCAAAATCTCTAATAACCGGCGTGCTTGTTTGCGAGTGTGCCAATCGGCATGATTGTCCAGGGTTTCACATAAAGATAAGGCTTCGTCGCGCTTTCCGGCTGCTTCATAGGCGGTGACTAACCAAATCTGCACCTCACCTCCCAAGGCAGAAGAGCCAGCCACTTGTCCCTTGGCGGCTTCTAAATCGGCGATCGCCTCCCGATAGTCTCCACGCTCAAAGGCTTGTTTACCTCTTTCCAACAGTTCCATCCTTCCTCCCTAAGCCACAATCATCGAACCAATTCCAGCATCAGTTAGCACCTCCAACAACAGGGAATGGGGAACCCGGCCATCAATAACATGGGTCGCTCTGACTCCTTGAGCTAAACTTCGGACACAGCATTGCACTTTTGGAATCATTCCTCCAGCGACAATTCCCACCTCAATGAGATTGCGAGCTTCCTGAATATCTAGGCTATCGATCAGGGTCGAGGGGTCTTTATAGTTTCTCAAAATACCGGCTGTATCGGTTAACAAGATCAGTTTTTCCGCCGATAAGGACGCAGCCAATTCTCCAGCTACGGTATCGGCATTAATGTTATAGGCTTGTCCTTGGGGATCGCAGGCGACACTAGAGATTACGGGAATATAACCATTTTCCAACAATGGCTTCAGAACTTTAGTGTTGATGCTGCTCACTTCTCCCACAAATCCAATCCCTTCTTGACCTTGGGGGCGAGCAGTAATCAAGTTACCATCTTTACCGCACAGGCCGATCGCCTGGCCCCCAGCTTGGTTAATTAACGAGACGATTTCCTTATTTACCCGACCGACTAACACCATTTCTACTACATCCATCGTCGGTGCATCAGTCACGCGCAATCCATTCTTGAATTGGGGTTCGATGCCTAATTTGCCCAACCAGGTGTTAATTTCCGGCCCTCCTCCATGGACTAGCACTGGACGCACTCCCACACAGGAAAGAAACACAATATCGCGCATGACTTGGTCTTTGAGGGTGCTATCTTTCATCGCTGCTCCCCCGTATTTAATCACGACTGTCCGACCGGCAAATTTCTGGATATAAGGAAGAGCTTCACTTAAGACACGAACCCGAGTGGGTTCATCTAGATGGTCAGTTGCTGCTGTAGACATGAATAGATTCCTTGATTTAACAAAGGTCTGATTGTGGATGAAAGCCGAGTGGCTCAACTGTTAATTGTGAACAGAATCGGATTTCTCTTTAACAAACGATATAGCAAAGCTGAGAATAGAGAGAGCTTCTCTTACAGTGTGAAAGAGATAAATCCTTATGAGACAAGGGTTTTACCCTCTGTGAAGAGATCCGTCTTGCACTCTCTCTTTCAAAATGAAAGAGAGACTCACCTTCTCCCTCGCTCAAGGCGATCGCTCATTGAGCCAATAACGCCGCCATCGATTCTGTCCCTCATAGCGAATTCGCTGTGCCTTGGCAAGTTCAGCAATCGTGCGATAGAGCTTCATATACTCGATTTCTGGTGCAATTCGGCGATGGATCTCGCTACTACTAGAGCCTGGATAATGACGTAAATCCTCTAAAATCAGAGCCTTGAGACGGTGAGGTTCAATTCTTTGCAACGTTGTTCTCTGATAGACTTGAGCAGAACGCAGTAAGTCAGGATTGACATAGTAACGAGTTCCTTTCGTTTGTCCGGTTTGCACGATCAAGTTGAAATCCAATAACTGACCGAGCCAGGAGGTCAGGGGTTGTCCCTCTGACAAGCACAGTTGTTGGGACAGTTCGCGAGTGCTGAGGCTTTCCTGTTGCGCCAGCAGCCCTAGGGTAATTTTTTCTCGTTGGGTAAGTTGGTATTGCTGATCGCAAATCGCCAGTAAATTGATGACCTCTTGTTTCAAGACTTGTCGATAAATAGTAACGGCGACTCGATCGCTGCCTTCTTTGAGTACGGGTGGCCTGCGTCCTTGAGAGAGGAGGATTTCATAGATTTGGTCGAAGCCGCTACCTTCCCGTTCCATCAGTTTCAGGTCGTGGAAAATGCGGGCGAGATTTTCGTTACGGCGCACAGTGCTGTGGAGGACATTTTGGGGCGTGACACCGAGGGGCAGGGGGCCGGGATTGACGATTTGCAGGCGATCAGGAAATAGGTTGAGAAAAATGTCACCCCGTTGGGAGTAGGGACGGTGAACCAATGCATTGACTAACAGTTCTCGCACAACGCCTTCATCGTAGAGGGGAAGGAATTGGCGAAACAGACCATCAGGGAGTTCGTAGCGTTCGCGGAAGTCGGGAATTTCCATCCAGACAACTTCGACGAGTTCCATGGGGGAGAGGGAAAAGTCATCCCACAGTAGTTTATTGACTTTCTGCTCCTGCTGGTTGTATTTGAGGAATTGTACTACAGGAGCAGTTCCTAAGCGGGCGCGATCGCTCCGTTGACCGACACAGAGAATACCCAGGTTGGTGAGCCAGTCGCCTTGAGCGAGGAAGTAATGATCGAGCAGTTCAGTATCGGTTTTCTCTTTAACTGAGGTTTTGACGCGATCTGAGGTGCGGATACCGTCACAGAAGGCTGAGAACTTGCCGGGGTCAATCTGATGGCGGGCGACTTGCAGAGTAGTCAGGGTTTCCCAAGGGGCAGTGGGACGTTCGTTAATCAAGCGTAGGACATCATCCCCCAGGACAGGTTTGCAGGCATCAGCAACTCGCAGGTAGTAGCGCCCATCGCTAGTGGAGGCGACATTGGGAGCGCGGGAAATGGCTATGTGGAGATATTGGCTGCCGTTGGCGGCGGTTTCGATGCGGGGGGCGATGGTGACGTTGAGGGTAAGTTCGCTGATGCGTTTGCTGATTCGTTCGATCCAGTGGAGCGAGATAGTTTGTCCATCAGGAGGCTGGGTTTCACCGTCTTCGATGCCGATTCGGATTGCACCGCCTCTGGCATTGGCAAAGCATACGCAGTCTTTGGCTAGTTCTTGCCAGTCGGGTTTTTTGCTCAAGAATTTGAGGGATTTTTGGTCATACTCTTCGGTTTCAAGGGGCATACGGGAATTTCTCGGTTTATGAGACGGGGGAAAATGAAAGCCGAGTGGCTCAACTGTTAATTGTGAACAGAATCGGATTTCAAAATCCGAGGGAGTTGGCTCAGAACGGTATCGGCGACTTGTTTGGGGGACTCAGCTCCGGTGAGCGTTAGATGTAAATCGGCTTGTGCATAGAGATCTTGACGGCGATCGCACAACGTCTGTAAAGTCTCCAGAGGATTGGTCGTTTTTAATAGGGGACGAGTATCATCGGTTTTTAGGCGATCGTAGAGGATTTGTACCGGAACATCAAGCCAAACCACAATCCCATGGCGCAGATAGCCCCAATTCTCCGGTTTTAGGACAATACCACCACCCGTCGAAATCACAGAGCGCACTTGAGCAGATAATTGGGCTAGTACCTGGGTTTCGAGTTGCCGAAAGCCTTCCTCCCCCTGAGTGGCAAACAATTGGGGAATCTTAGTACCTGCCACCCGTTCAATCAACGTATCCGTATCAAAAAAACGATAATCGAGCTGTTTAGCTAAACCCTGGCCCACTGTAGTTTTACCAGCCCCCATCATACCCACGAGGAAAAGGCTACAGTGTTTAAGGGTGTTGTTCATGGCTCAAAGGATTAACAATTAACAATATAAGAATGATACAGCCAATCCTTAAACTATGATGCACACCCATAATACAGCGCTTCGCGCGGTAATAGGTAATAGGTAATAGGGAAACCATTTTTCACGCTATAATGCCCATTCTTCCGGCTTTTCATGGGAAGGCACTCTCAAGGAAAATTTCGATTACTGTACCTCATCACATCGAAAAGTGCTGTATTCTGCGTCGCGAAACGATTCTTAATTCAGCTGAAGTGATTTATAACGACAAAATATTACTTATTACTTTACAGCGCGTGGCACTCTAAATCCAATCTCGATCTTCTGAAGGGTTGGAGTCTTGAGTATCCCAGTCGGTTGTGTCGTTCTCTTTCTTCGGAGTAGGAGGAGAGGATGCGGATGCTTCATAAGGGGGAATAATCACCCGGTAGTCGGCATCATAAACGGTATCCTTCGGTTTTTCGGTAGGGCGCTCTGGAGGTTTTGAGACACTACGATAAGTATTCTGGCTCTCTTGTTCTCCATTGCCCCAAGTTACTGGATTAGGGCGCTCTTCTTCCCATTCCTTGTGGGGTTTAGGGGTTTGTTCCCAATCGTCTTCTGAATCAACAGAGCGTTTAGATTTAGAAAAGAAATTCTTACCTGGAGAGCGGTTACTTTCTTTTGGAGATGAACCGCTCCGGTCACTTCGACTGCGCTCACTTCGACTGCTATCAGTGACTGGGTTCGAGGCGACGTTAGTCTTACGGGTTGAAGAGATTTCTTGCTCGCTTGTATATTCGATCACTCCATCAGCACTTTGTAAAATGATGGTAATCAGGCGAGAGCTGATGAGTCCTAGGGTAAAGGCAATAAAGAGCCAAATGCCCAGGGGCAGAGAGGGTAACTTCCCTCCCAAAAACACCACGGACATTGAGAGGGTCAGATTTTGCGCTACGGCAACAAGACCGATCCCTAGAACTCCCAATAGCACATTTTTTTGATTCATCTGCCTATTTTAACCCGCCCTGCCAACGGTTGAGAGGAACGCAATCAATACCAAATTGATCGAGTGCCCTCGCGACCACAAAATCAACTAAGTCTTCAATGGTTTGAGGGTTATGATACCAAGCAGGAATCGCGGGTACAACTTGAACCCCAATTTCAGCTAGGGTGGTTAAGTTCCGCAGGTGGATGACGCTTAAGGGAGTTTCCCTAGGAACGATCGCCAGTTTTCGTCCTTCTTTGAGCTGCACATCGGCTGCTCTTTCTAGTAAATCGGAACTTAATCCGACTGCTAGTTTAGCGACTGTGGACATACTACAGGGGATCACTAACATACCCTGAGTTCGGAAGGAGCCACTGGCGATCGCCGCCCCCACATTTTGCCAAGGATGACAGATTAATTGTCCCTTGTCCATTTCTCCGGCTTGTTCTCGCCAAAATTGACTTTGTTTTTGCCCGTCTCCAGGCATTGTAATCCCTTGTTCGGCTTGCCAAACTTGATATGTCGCTTTGGAGGCGACTAACTCAATGGTGTATTCTGCCGCTAATAGGTACTTAAGGGCGCGGATAGCATAGATGAGGCCAGAGGCTCCAGAGACCCCCAGGATTAAGGGTAAGTTCATGATTTCAAGATGGGGGATGGGGGGATATTCCAGACGCAGGGATACAGGGATGGGGGGACACTCCAGACGCTGGGAAACGGGGACGCGGAGATAGGGAGAGGAGGATGGGGAGGATAGGGAGGCTAAGACCCTATTACCCATTACCCATTACCCATTACCTATTCCCTAGTTATAGTAATCTTCGTCTTCTTCCTCCTCATCATCAAAGCTATCGGGGCTATAGCTGCCGCCACTAATGGCGACTAAGTCAATTTGTTGACGATAGTAGTCTACACTCTTGACTTGGACTTCGACGCGATCGCCTAAGCGATAGTGATTGCGATTTTTACGCCCAATCAGCATTTGTTGACGACTTCGATATTCATACCAGTCATCTTTCAGGGAGCTGACATGCACGAGTCCTTCGACTAAGGCATCTTCGAGTTCGACAAAAAATCCATAGGATTGAACCCCGGTAATCACTCCGTGGAAGATTTCTCCGGTGTGGGATTTCATGAACTCAGCTTTTTGTAGGCCATCTAAGTCGTCTATGGCTTCTTGAGCGATGCGTTCGGCTTCACTTAGATGGGCAACCATGGCGCTAAAGTGGTCTTCTAAATCGGCTTGCGTATCTGGGGGCAGTACATTCCAGTTAATTTTGCCATGACAGCTACTGCTGGTTAAGTTTACTCCTTCTTTAGCACGAGCATTCCGGCGATCGCGACCTTGAGTAAACACTTCATGCAGAACTCGATGAATTAACAGGTCAGAATATCGATGTAAGGGAGCTGTAAAGTGGGTATACCCTTCATCCACCGCCAACCCAAAGTGAGGTTTGGGCGCAATACTATAAAAGGCTGGTTTGAGTGCCCCTAGTAGTAAATAGGTCAGCACTTTCTGGGCTGACGTGCCATCAAACTGCCCAGTAAAGTTCTGATAATCCCTCGGTTTCACCTCTTCCTCCTCTTCGAGTTCTAAGCCGATCCCTAGATTAGCAGCCAGTTTAATCAGTTCATGGATTTCTTCCACATGGGGGGCTTGATGAACCCGATAGAGGGCTGGGACTTGTAGCTCTCTGAGATGTTTGGCGACCAGTTGATTGGCTAAGATCATCAGTTCCGTCACCATTCCTCTAGCCGGTAAGGAGAAGGGAACCACCAAAGCACCTAGGGAGCCTTCATCATCGTAGTGGTATTTCTGATCGGGTAAGTTCAGCTCAAAAGACCCTCGTGCTAGACGATGCTGGCGCAGTTGCTGGGTGAGGCTGTAGAGCTGTTTAACCGTTTCTCCCAGAACTGCTGGTAGGTCTTCAACGGGTTCTTCTGCCACCAGAAGAGCTTGGGTTTGTTGATAATTGAGATGATGATCTACGCTAATGACCGTGGGTTCAATCGTATATTCTTGAACTTGACCTTGACTATCGAGAATGATCAAAACCGAGAGACTACGCCGCTCTTGTCCTTGAATCAGGGCGCAGTGTTGGGTTACTTCTGGGGGTAACATGGGTAGCACTTTGTGCCCCAGATAAACGGAAACGCCCCGTTTGGCAGCCGCTTGATCGATCGCACAATTGGGGGGAATCCAATCCGAGACATCGGCAATATGAATGCCTAAGCGCCAATTCCCTCCTTCCCACGGCTCTACGCTAATCGCATCATCAAAGGTATCGGTTTGATCTGCATATTCTCCTGGTTTGATGGTGAAGGTCAAGATCGAGCGTAGGTCTTGGCGATCATCTGGCCCTATTCCTTGGGGTTGTAAGTTAGCCGCCTCTTCCAGAACCGCAGGAGAAAAAATCTTGGGAAGGTCGTGTTTGCAGCGAACAATTTCGGTATCGGCTGCTTCTTCAGCGTTGAGTCCCAGCACTTGGGTGACTTCTCCGATGGGGGGATAAGGCCCGAGGGGATAGCGCTCAATGGAGACATGCACCAAATGTTCAATGGCCGATTCTAGGGTTCCATTGTTGGGTAAGCTCAGTTCAAAGAGTAGACGGTCATCGAGAGGAACTGCTTTATAGTCCCCATCTTGCCATTTTATCCGAGCGAGAACCGAGGTAATGGCACGGTCGATAATCAGGAAAACTTCTCCTTCTGGCGATCGCCGTCTGGAGCCTTCTTTGAGGACACGCACAAAGACGCGGTCTCCATTCCAAGCAGTGGATAGATTACTTTCTCGGATATAGATATCCTCAGCTTCTTCGTCATCTTGAATGGCAAAGCAAAATCCTTTACTCGAACAGCGCAGTTTCCCTTCTACCAGTCCATTTCCTGGACCCCGGCGATACCGTCCTCGGTCTTTGATCAGTATCCCCATTTTCTCTAGAGCGTCCAGAGCGATTTGTAGTTGACGTAAACTGATATCACTCGAAAGTCCCAGTTTTTTTTCTAGGACTTTAGGAGCAATCAGTTTATCATCAGTGAAATTGGAGAGCAAATTGGCGATCGTGAATTCCATGTAGCGATACGTCCTTAGTTGTCTGTGTCTTTACAGCCAGTTGGCTATCTGGATAGGGCGAGGCGGTTCATGGAGATTGAACCAGCCTAGCTCTCAAATTAGGATTAGATCGGGTTAATTTATGGGGACGATCTTAATCCAATCCTTGCCTTTAGGGTGGGGCTGTTTCTTAACAAGAGTCCGAGCGATGCAGACTCTTACCCGTATGGAAACAATTCAGCCTTGAGCTAAGGGCAACCCAATCGGGAATCAGGTAGATATTCCTATGGTCTTTTGCTAAGGTTTATCCGCACTAACGGAAATGATGAGTTGCGGATAAGAGTCTCAACTCAGACCCAAAGATTATCAGAGCACGATCAAGCCTTCTTCTGAAGAATAAGCTTGCGTTAGGGTAAACCGGAAAGAGTAGACCCGTACATTTCCCTTAACTTGCTGCCACCTGTTAACGTTTGGTGAATTGCTGGTCAATTGATCCGAGGATAAAATCGACTCTTTTGAGTTTATCATTAATCGGGATCGAGTAGATCGGCGATCGCTGATTTAATGACGCTCACCGGTCACAATATAAGCCACGCGCTGGCCAATGTTGGTTGAATGATCCGCCATACGCTCTAAATGACGAATGATTAAAACGAGCAATAAAATCGGTTCTATTTCCCCTTGAATATGGCGTTGATTGGCTAATTTTTGGTACAGATATTCATAGTCTGCATCGACTACATCATCTTTTATTTTGATCTCTAAGCCTCCCTGAGCATCAAGATTGGATAAGGCAACTAAACTCATAGCTAACATAGATTGAGTGCGATCGTACATCAGTTGCACGTCGCCAATCATGGGATGGGGAGGATAGGCAAAGAGTTTAATTGCAATCTCTCCTAAGTCTTTGGCATAGTCCCCAATGCGCTCTAAATCTTTAACTAACTGCATCATAGAACTGAGTAATCTTAAATCTTGGGTGACAGGTGATTGAAGAGCAATGGTGGTCACACAATCGAGTTCAATTTGGCGATAGAGTTGATCGATACGCTTGTCTTGGGGTTGAATCTGATTGGCTGCTTCTAGGTCTTGTTCAAATAGGGCTTGACGAGCTAGGCAGCATGAATTTTCTACTAGAGCGCCCATCCGTAGCACATCCCGCTGCAAGCTCCGAAGCTGCCGTTGAAAATAGGTTCTCGTGATTTTTGAGGTTGATGTTGGGATATCCACCAGTATCCTCGACCAACTAAATGCTGAATAATTGCCCTTGAATTCCATCAGTATAGCGACTAGCTCTGGCAATGGCTGAATTTAATTGAAGTTTAACCCAATGGCCACTTTGAGGGAATGGGGAATGGGGAATGGGGAGTGGGGGATAGGCAATAGGCAATAGGGTGCAAGCTATCTCCCTATCCTGACAAGTGAATGATTTTCATGATTGTGCATCCATAGACCCTCAGAG
>NZ_CEZBFX010000067.1:0-26682 GCF_982964205.1 Roseofilum sp.
CCTAAATTGTGAGGTTTAGGAATCCCCGTGTCTTTAGACCGGGGAGGATGTCAATGATGAATGGTTTTCACGGATAAAGAGCGCAGTCGATTGAAGGCTGCTGCTAACTCAAAGGGGCGAAACTCGACTAAGTTTCCTTCGCGAAACCGGGTTAGCGCGTCTAAACCTCCGTCTTGAATATCGGCGAAAATGGCTTCTAGGGTTTCTGCAAGGGTGTATTGGCCATTGAGATAGTTTTCTTTAGCATAAACCATGGCTTCGGCGATCGCCTTTAATTGCCCCACTTCGACCAACTGTTCGACATCAGCTAAATCAATGGAGTCTGTACCAAAGACGACTTGATTGACATCCCGTACCTTGAGCTTCACGGATTTATGCCCCTGACTGGGGTCTACACTGGCTCCTATGGGGATTCTGGGGGAAATTTGACCAAAATGGTCGCCACCTTCAATTTGCCGCTCTGTGGGGTATTTTTCGGCGATCGCCTGGGCTGCTTCTGTCAAGTCTTCAGGGACAAAATGATTCATGGAAATCACCGTATCTGCCACATCAAAATAGTCCCCGCTTCCGCCAATCACCAACAGGGTAGATACGGCATAATCTCCATAGAGTTGGCGCACCTTATCAATGAGGGGGGTAATGGGTTCGGAGGTTTTGGCAATCAAGGCTTGCATTCGGCGATCGCGAATCATAAAATTGGTGGCAGCCGTATCCTCATCCACTAAAAACAGTTTTGCCCCAACTTCGAGTGCTTCCATCATGTTTGCGGCTTGGGAGGTACTACCACTAGCATTGGGAGTAGAAAAAGCTGTAGTCTCCAAATTTTGGGGTAAATCCTGAATAAAAGGGGAAATATCCACCCCTGTGATGGAACGGCCATCTTCTGCTCTAATCTTAACTGAGTGACGATCGCTGACCACAAATTCCCGGCCATCCCCCGGAATATGATTATAAATCCCCAATTCGATCGCCTTTAACAGCGTTGATTTACCATGGTATCCCCCTCCCACAATTAAGGTTACTCCTTGAGGAATTCCCATTCCCGTGAGTCTTCCTTGGTTGGGTGTTTCTAGAGTCACGCGTAGGGACTCTGGAGATTCAAAGGGAACGGCTCGATCCACTAATCCCCGTCGATCCACTCCACTGCGGCGGGGTAAAATTGCCCCATCAGCCACAAAAGCCACTAACTGATTTTGGCTTAATTGCGATCGCAAGGCTTCTGCATCTTCTACCGTTTCGATATGCGCTTGTAGTTCCTCCGCCAGTAAGTTCTCATATTTCAGGGATTGTTCCACAATTTCTGGTAAATCTTCACACAATAAAACCCCCGCTTGATACCCTAAAATACGCCGACCTTGGGCCGGTAAACCTACTGTAAAACGGGCTTCTATGCCTTGTTGTGTCAAAATTATAGAAGTGCGAGATAACACTTCTTGACCGACACGAAGCATCTGAATCAGACCACTATTTCCCGTCCCTCGGCGATCGCTAATTTGGGTACAGACTTGACAAAATTGACGCGTCAAATAGTCACATAAGGCGATCGCCCGACTGCGGTTTTGATACGTTTGTAGAGGAAAACCGGCCACTTCATAGGACATCAACACCCGCACCTGACTGGGAGCAGCAAAGGGATCGCCCTGCACTCGGTCAATGCAGAGCAGGAATTCGGGGAACTGGTAGCGACCGCGAATATCTTTATATGCTTTATAACTGCGATCGTTCAATTGGTGGAGCAGTTGACGTAAATGCAGTCGATCGGCCATAGTTCAACAATTAACAATTAATCATTAATAATGACCTCTCTCTAAAAGGGAGAGGTCTGACATAACTATTATGGACGATCGAGAGCATTGATACCAGACTGTAACACTGTTAAAACTTGCACCATATGCCCTTCAATCATTGCTCCTACATCTAACCACAAACTGGGAAAACTTCGAGAGCAAATGACCCCCGTTTCATCGGGTTCCAAGTTCACATAATCTCCATCCTCTAACCGAAACCAATCAATCCGGCGATCAAAGATCTGCCATACAATATATTCTTGGATGCCATTGCGTCGATAGGCTCGTTTTTTATTTCCCAAGTCAATTGCAGCACTGCTTGCAGCCACTTCTACCACTAATTCCGGTGGCCCTTCTAAGTATCCGTCTTTACTCAACGTCGCTTGTCCCCCACACTCTGGACGAATCAGTAATACCCCATCCGGTTGCAGTTCATTGTCCATATCCAACCGCACCGTTGGCTCAATTCCCATTTGTAGATCGGGTCTAGATATTTTATATGTCCACAACCAACCCATCAGATCGCCATGGGGTTCAGCATGGGGGGTAAACCGTAGAGGGGAAGCCATGTATACTACTCCTTCAATTAATTCCGCTTTCTTGAGTTTTGGCATGTTAAAATAGCGACGCTCAAATTCTAGGCGGGTGAGGCGATCGCCATTTGCCAGAGGTGGAATAGACGGTAAAGGAATATGGCTCTGAGATTGAGCTAATGTCGAATTCATAGAGCTTAGAGAGTGGAAGTAGCAGATCTTGATTATAACTGAGGCGTAATGAAGCGGGAGATCGCCTCAAATATCAGAAACCGGGTTTCTTGCTACTTTTTCGAGACGATCTCGGACTGTGGCACAAACCCGGTTTTTTGCTGCTTCCCTAGAGTTTAAACTTCAACCGGTTCGGGTTCTGGCTCTGACTCTTCCTGTACTTCTTGTTTAATCGTCAGATATCGAATGACTTCTTCCGATAGGCGCATCGCTCTTTCTAGCTGGGCAATCACGCGACCCTCTACGGTATAGTTCATCTGAATATAGATCCCTTCCCGTTGTCTAGCAATTTCATAAGCTAGACGGCGTTTGCCTCGGTGTTGGGTTTCTACAATCGTACCCCCCTCATCTCGAATGAGGCTTTGATACTTTTCAATCATCTGGCTCACCTGTTCGTCCGTTAAATCAGGACGCAGGATGTACATCGTTTCGTAAACAAAATTTCGTATCGTCATCGGGATCTCCTTATGGACAGGGCTGACTCAGCATTGAGGCATAAGCCGACTTGCTGGATCAGCAAGGACTGACTATTGTAGGATGTCAACGCTAAAATATTTTAGTCTTTGGCGATTGGGTTATGCCTAGCTGCCAAAGCCTACAACAGTTAAGTTAGATAGATGGGTTCTTAAAATTTAAGACCGATCTCTGATTATACACAAAAAGTAGCAGGTAAGGTAATGGCCCAACGCTATGTCCGAGTCCAAACAACCGAAGGCAAGATTTATTATGGATTACTCAAGCTTAACCGCGAGGTGCAAGTGCTTGATGCTCCGCCTTGGTTACAGGGACAACCCACTGAGTTAATCCTAGAGGTCGATTCCTATCATTTGCTGGCCCCTTGCGCTCCCTCGAAGATTGTAGCAGTGGGGAAAAATTATGCTAATCATGCAGCGGAGATGGGCACTCCAGTACCGGAGGAACCCCTGCTGTTTATGAAGCCCTCAACAACAGTTATTCCTACAGATAAACCCATTTTATATCCCCCCCAATCGGAACGAGTTGATTATGAGGGAGAATTGGCGGTAGTGATGGGGAATCGCTGTGTAGACTGTAGCCCAGAAGAGGCGGCCAACAAAATTTGGGGCTATACGATCGCCAATGATGTCACTGCCCGGGATCTGCAACGTCGGGATGGCCAATGGACAAGAGCGAAAGGGTTTGATAGCTTTTGCCCGTTAGGGCCTTGGATTGTGCGTGAAATCAATCCAGGGGCAAGATTACAAACCTTTCTTAATGACGATCGAGAACCTTGCCAATCCGCTTTAATTAGTGATATGGTCTTTACTCCAGAGATTTTGGTCTCTCATATTTCCCAAATTATGACCTTAATGCCTGGAGATGTAATTTTAACGGGGACTCCAGAAGGGATTGGCCCCATGCAAGTGGGCGATCGCGTTCGAGTTGAGTTAGAGGGGATTGGTTCTCTAGATAATCCAGTGATCGCCCGCTTCGGAGCAACTCCCTAACGGACTTGAGTATAGGCCGCTTCTGAAATCGTAGGGATTTCGGCGTAACGCCCCATAATAGATTGGGCGATCGCATAACCTACAGCGGCTAATACCCCCAAAAAGATGGCATTGTTGAGCGTCTCAATGATTAATCCTCCCCGAAACACCGGTTGGAGGATATAACTCATGACCAGAGAACATAAAAACAAGACAATATCCATTAAAATCGCTTGCATGGTATTGAAGCGGATAAAGTGGTTAATATTTGGATTGCGAACCACCGCCATAAACAAGACAAAGAAGATAATCAGACTGGCAAAAGGAATACTGCTGTAAATTTGCATCAACGGCGCTAGAGGAATCAAGAGCAGTTGAAAAATGGGGAACTGCATCATCAATGAGGCTCCAAACGGCAGTCCATATAATAGTGGCAGTAGATAGGGTAAACAGGCAAAAATGCGATCGGCTACGGTGGTCGTTCCACGCCAGGTCATGGTTGAGTTCTCCTTAAGCATGAGGCAACATCATCCAATCCACCATAGCGCAAGTTCCCGATCAAAAACTTAATCCTAGCTCATATCAATTAACAATTAATTCCATTGACTATATCTGTTCCCATTGTTTATCACCCCGATTATGTTGCGCCTTTACCCCTAGGTCATCGGTTTCCCATGGCCAAATTTAAGCTACTCTATGAACTCCTCTTGAGCGATCGCATCATCACCCCTTCCCAAGTCCATACTCCCGAACTGCCCCCTGTTGAATGGCTGCAACTCGTCCATACCCCCGACTATATCCAAGCTTACTGCCAAGGAACCCTAGACCCCAAAGCCATGCGACGCATCGGTTTACCCTGGAGTCCGGCCCTAGCGCAGCGCACTTGTCGGGCTGTTGGTGGTTTTATTCTCACCAGTCAACTGGCTTTAAAACATGGACTCGCCTGTAATACCGCTGGTGGAACCCATCATGCTTTTCCCAACCGGGGTACAGGTTTTTGTATTTTCAACGATTTGGCGATCGCCGCCCGCGTCCTGCAAACCCTAAAATTAGCCCAGAAAATCCTCATCGTAGACCTAGACGTACACCAAGGAGACGGAACCGCCTGGATATTCCGAGATGACCCCAGTGTATTTACCTTCTCCATGCACTGTGACATCAATTTTCCCAGCCACAAACCTCCCAGCGACCTCGACATCCCCCTTCCCGTCGGTATGGAAGACCAAGCCTACTTACAAACCCTCGCCACCTATCTCCCCGACCTCCTCAGCCAAGTCAAACCCGATCTCGTCCTCTACGATGCAGGAGTTGACCCTCATATCCATGATGCCCTCGGAAAACTCTCCCTCACCGACACCGGACTATTCCGGCGAGACATGCAAGTTCTCAGCACCTGTCTAGCCGCAGGATATCCCATCGCTTGTGTCATTGGCGGAGGATACGCTAAAGATATGTCCGCCTTAGTCTATCGCCATTCCCTCTTACACCGCGCTGCCAGAGATGTCTATTATCACTATCGGCTCTAGCCCAAAAATGGATGGCTCTTACTATCCGCCTGTTTATTTCTAGCCGCCTCACTCATAAACCGCTTCAGAGCTTTTTCCCGATTTTTCATAAACGCCGTCCAAAATCCAGGTTGGAACTCATCCATAGTTTTAGCCAGCGCCCACACATCCACCGCTAAAATATTGTAGAGCGTTTCATCTTCGCGCTTGAGGGAGTTGATTTGATCGAGTAACTGACGAGTTTTGGACGAAGGAAAGTCCTTATTGACCATTAGAAAATCTCCCTAAAACGTTGCGATACTCTTTCAATGATAATGGTTGTAGATCTTCTCTGGTGCTTGGTCGTCGCTCTCTAGAAACGGTAAAGTAGTCATTGATTCATTAAATAAGACGATTATGTTACGCAAAATTTCCTTGGGCACTGTGGGTTTATATGTAGGAGGTCTCTTAACGATAGGAGGCTTCGTCGCCTATTTTACTAATCATCCGACCCTCAACTTAGCCGGATTTTTTTATGGTATTCCCCTCTTATTAGGAGGACTTGCCTTAAAAGCCTCAGAATTGAAGCCAGTCCCCGTTACTCAAGAAACTTCTGCTGAGGTATTAGCCCTACGGGATCGACAAGGAACCTCCACCCAACTCCAGGTATGGAAAGATGTGACTCGGTATCGATATGGCCAAGAAGCCCATCTGGATGAGTCTCTCAAAAGTTTAGGCTTAAGTCCCACAGATGAGGAACGCCCCCTACTCATTGGCATTCGAGAAGTAGCCGTTGATAGCTCTTATGCTTTGGTTTTAGAGTTTGAGTCTCCCTTTGTCTCTTTAGACGCTTGGCAAGAGAAACGAGAAAAAATAGAATACTTTTTTGGCCCCGGCTTGCGGGTTGAAGTTGCCCCTCAAGAGGGAGAAGAAGATTGTTTTGATATCTTCTTAATTGCTGTGGGTGAACCTGCTCGCGTCAGCTAACCCTCTCTAGTGGATGGTTTCAATTTAGGATTTTTCTAAGCGGACTATATACCACTGTAAGAAGGCTCCTGGGCCAAGATCGAGTTCACAGGAGGTTTCCATCAGAGACTTGGCCTGGTCTTCTAGAGTGGTGAATTTTTGTAAATCTCTGGGTAATTCCTCTTGGAGTTGGCTCAAACAGGCTTTAAGCTTATGAAGTAATTCGGCTTCTGTCAGGAATTGCTCCGGTTGATTAGACTCTAAAACCACAAACCCATCGGACTGATACATGAGAGAATCAGGCATTTTAGTTCCTCTATTTAAGTTATTCATTTAAAGTACAGCACTTGATGCTGCCCTGAGTCCTTACCCCCTCAATCTGGCTCTCAGCAGCAGTCTCAGGCACAAACTTGGACAGGGGAACTTTAGCATCCCCATTATCAAGGCGAGTTTAAGAAAAAATTAGCTTAACTGAATTTGAGGCCCCACTTCCGATACAATGGTAAGAAACCCCAATTATCTAACTCGATGTTGGGTCATTCCTCCTCAGGTTGGGGGTATTTTGAGAGAATGACGCTGTTCGGTTCATTTTCCGATCGCCGTGGAGTTAGAACCTTTAGTATTGTAGCAAAAATTGACTCGTTTGTTCTATGGTTTTATCCCTAAATCCTCCTACTGCAACATCTAAGCCATCTAAGATAGAAGTTCTGAAAGAAAATAGTGATTTTCTCAGAGAACCGGTTGCTTCAGAATTATTGGAAGATACGACCCATTTTTCGGCCGATGCGATTCAAATTCTGAAGTTTCATGGTTCTTATCAACAGCTCGATCGCGAAAATCGAAAAATAAATGGAGAGAAAAGTTATCAGATGATGCTCCGTACGCGCAGTCCGGGTGGCTTCATTCCTCCAGAACTGTATTTGGCGCTAGATCAGTTATCAGAAACCTACGGAAATCATACCCTGAGAGCAACGACTCGGCAAGGGTTTCAAATTCATGGAATTCTGAAGAAAAATTTGAAAGCGACCATTTCCACCATCGTCAAAAATATGGGGTCTACCCTAGGGGCTTGTGGGGATTTAAATCGGAATGTGATGGCTCCGGCGGCACCTTATAAAACGAAGCCAGAGTATCAATATGCTTGGGAATATGCGAATAAGATTGCAGATTTACTCAGGCCACAAACAGGAGCCTATTATGAGATTTGGCTCGATGGCGAAAAGGCGATTAGCGCAGAAGAAGCGCCGGAAGTTAAGACCGCGCGCAATAAGAAGGTTAATGGCACGAATTTTAGGGATCTCGAAGAGCCGATTTATGGTACGCATTATATGCCCCGTAAATTTAAGATTTGTTTGGCTGTGCCGGGGGATAATTCGGTCGATATCTTAACCCAAGATATTGGTTTGGTGGTAATCACGAATGCACAGGGAGAGTTAGAAGGGTTTAATGTGTATGCAGGGGGTGGGTTAGGTCGCACTCATAATAAGGAGGAAACCTTTGCACGAGCTGCCGATCGCATTGGCTATGTGGAGAAGGAAGATGTGTACGATCTGGTGAAAGCGGTTGTTGCTACTCAGCGAGATTATGGCGATCGCCACCAGCGCCGTCATGCCAGAATGAAGTATCTGCTCCATGATTGGGGTGTGGAAAAATTCCGCGCTCAGGTTGAAGAGTATTTCGGTAAACCTCTAGCTCCCTTTAAACCTCTCCCCCCATTTGAATATCAAGATTATTTAGGTTGGCAAGATCAGGGAGATGGTAAACAGTTCTTGGGCTTGTCCATTGAAAATGGTCGGGTCAAAGATGAAGGTAAGTTTCAGCTCAAGAGTGCCTTGCGGGAAATTATTACCCAGTTCCACTTACCCATGCGCCTTACGCCCAATCATAATCTGATTATCTATGAAATCGATCCTCAAGATCGAGCGGCGATTACCTCCATCTTCAAAAAACACGGAGTCGAAACCGATCCCAAACGCCTCGATTCCTTAGTACGCTATTCCATGGCTTGTCCAGCCTTTCCCTTATGCGGCCTAGCCATTACTGAATCAGAACGCGCCCTACCCGGAATTCTTGCCCGCATCCGCACCTTACTCAAGAACGTTGGATTACCCAAAGAATACTTTGTCGTCCGCATGACCGGATGTCCCAACGGCTGCGCTAGGCCCTATATGGCCGAGTTAGGATTAGTCGGTCAAATGCCCGGAGCATACCAAATCTGGCTAGGAGCAGACCCCAATCAAAACCGGCTTTCTCAACCCTTCTTAGATAAAGTCAAGGATGAAGACATTGAGTCCACCCTAGAGCCATTATTCGTCTATTTCAAGCAAAGTCGCCTCAATAACGGCAAAGTCGAGAGTTTTGGAGATTTTTGTCATCGAGTTGGTTTTGACTCGCTCAGGGCGTTTTCTGAACGTTATACCCCAGGATCGGGGTTAGTTGCTTTGGGTAAAGACTCGGGTAAAGCTCGATACCGGATTGGGGTGCGGGATACGGTTTATCAGGAGTTTAAGGATTTAGCTGTCCAGGAAGGCAAGTCCATGACTCAATTGGCGACTGAGGTGTTAGAAGCCTATATGGCCGAAAAAGTTTAAACCAAGTTAATTGAGAATAGAAGAAACCGGGTTTTTGCTAAAAACCCGGTTTCTATTTGGTTACGGCGTTGTTTGAACTTAAAGATTATCTGGATTCAGTAATTAATAATTAATAATGACCTCTCATACAAGGTGAGCGAGCCAAAAATTCAGCTACCATAAGTAATGTTAACTTTTACCAGGCAAAGGAGATGGGTAATCCTCTAATTGGAGTGTATCACCTGAGTAAAACCTATCCCGTCGCGATGAAGGAGCCGGGATTTCAGGGCACATTACGGCACTTCTGGAAACGGCAGTACCGCCAAGTTGAAGCAGTTAAAAATATTTCCTTTGAGATTGAAGCGGGTGAAGTAGTAGGATTTTTAGGGGCGAATGGAGCAGGAAAAACTACAACATTAAAGATGTTGACGGGTTTGGTGCATTCCTCTGGGGGCCAGGTGACGGTAGGAGGATATGTGCCCTTTAAGCGTGAGAGGGATTTTTTACGCAATATTACGTTGGTCATGGGTCAAAAACAACAATTATTGTGGGATTTGCCGGCCATGGATTCCCTGCGAATTAATGCCGCAGTCTATGAGTTATCAACTTCAGAGTTTCGATCGCGTTTAGGGGAACTGACGGAAATGCTCTCATTACAGGATAAACTAACGCAACCCGTGCGTAAGTTGTCCCTAGGGGAGCGGATGAAGGCGGAACTTTTGGCGGCATTGCTGCACCGGCCGCAAGTGTTATTTTTAGATGAGCCAACTTTGGGATTAGATGTGAATGCTCAGGAGAATGTGCGGGAATTTCTGCGGGAATATAATCAGCGGTATGGGGCGACGATTTTGTTAACGAGTCATTATATGGCTGATATTACTGCATTATGCGATCGCGTCCTCTTAATCCACAAAGGAGAATTAGTCTATGATGGTTCCTTGCAAAGGCTGCTCGATCGCTTTGCGCCCTATCGAGAAGTGCAAGTAGACTTAGCCCAAGAGTATTTAACCGCAGAATTGGAAACTTATGCAGAAATTGAGGCGATCGCCGGTCACCAAGTCCGCTTTTTAGTCCAACGAGAAGCCTTAACTACCACTATTTCCCATATTCTCGCTGACTTAGAGATTGTCGATCTCAAAATTACTGACCCTCCCATTGAAGAAATTATTGGTCGAGTCTTTCGCACGGGAATGACAACATGAAATTCACTCTAAAGAAAACCCAAACTTTTCTCGATACCTATTATGCCCACATGGTTGAATATCGGGCAGAACTGTTTTTATGGGCTATCTCCAACAGTTTACCCTTTATTCTTATGGGCGTTTGGATTGAAGCGGCTGATAGCGGTCAATTTGCTTTAAGTTCTATCGAATTTGGGCGCTATTTTTTAAGCGTCTTTCTCGTGCGCCAATTAGCATTGGTTTGGGTGATTTGGGAATTTGAAGAGGAAGTTGTGCAAGGTAAACTTTCACCCCGATTATTACAACCCATTGATCCGGTTGCCCATTACCTCACTCGCCATATTGCAGAACGGCTGGCGAGAATTCCCTTTACCATGGGCTTAGTGGTTTTATTTTTTGTCCTATATCCCCAAGCTTTTTGGATACCCAGTTGGCAGGAAATCGCCTTTTTTCTAGTCATTACTCAAATTGTCTTTGCGGTCCGATTTGCACTTCAATATACCTTTGCTATTTTTGCCTTTTGGACAGAACGGGCTGGCGCTCTAGAGCAATTTTGGACGTTATTGTACGTTTTTTTATCTGGAATAATTGCCCCTTTACAAGTGTTTCCTCCTGTCGTCCAAGAAATCCTCTGGTGGACTCCCTTCCCCTATCTGATTAATTTTCCTGCCTCTGTTCTCATCGGTTTACCCGTCAATTGGGGTCGTGCCCTTTGTACCTTAATTGGATGGGGACTGATTTTTTATGCCGCTAACCGTTGGTTATGGCGCAAAGGATTAAAGCATTATTCTGGAATGGGCGCTTGAATCATTGTTCAGCAATTTCTCAGATAGCTGAAAATTTAGATCCTATGGATGAAGAAAAAGAAGAGTAATCATCGTAGTGCCGTGACACGACTAAAATGAGGCAATAGGGTTTGTCAATTGGATGGGGACTGATTTTCTATGCCACTAACCGTTGGTTATGGCGCAAAGGATTAAAGCATTATTCGGGCATGGGAGCGTAGCAATTAATCATTAATTGCTGAAGGGACTAGAGATCGCATCCTTCTCCCTCTTGGAAGTGTTGGAGCTTGGCTTCGAGGTCTTGCTTTTCCTCTTGAAGCTGCTTAAGCTGGGTTTCCAGGTATTGCTTTTCCTCTTCTAATTGGTTTTTTTCCTTATTCAGTTTTTCTTCAACAATTTGTAATTGGGCATGTCGTGCTTCGACTTCCAGTTTTCCCCGGGCGACTTCCTGACTTTGCAGGGTCAGATCTTGCCGCCATTGTTCAGCCCTCTCCATTTCCCCGTGCAAAAACTCTGGCGTAATTCCTGCACTCAAATACTGTTCAACTAACTTGAGTACCCAATCCTTAGCTTCAGCAATACTAAGGATTTCGCGGCTTTCAGTCACTTCAAGTAGTACAAGCTGGTTCTGAGTCCAACTATCGCTCTCGCTACAAGGAATAAGGTCTTCCTCAGCGGCCAGTTTCCAGGTGGTTTCGGACTCCTGAGCTGCTAAAACCTGTAAACCTACTTTGCCTAACAATTGCTCTTTTTGTACCTGGGCTAGATATAACATGGCCGTTGATTGTTCAGTGTAAGTCATGGACGAGATCGCCCTTAATTTGAGAGAGACTTGAGACGATCGCGCAGGATTTGAGCCTGGATCTGCAATTGTTCTAACGTATCTCTAGCCCCTTGAACGACATCTTGAGGCGCTTTGTTGACAAATCCAGGATTCCCCAAACGGGCTTGGAGAACTTGGCTTTCTTTCTCAATCTTACCCAAATCTTTCTCAACTTTAGCGCGTAGCGCTCCAATATCGACAACTCCAGCGAGGGGAATTAAAACTTGTACCGTTCCAGTCACTCCCACAATGGTTTGCTTCATTGGCTCGTCTAAGGTAGCGCACACTTTGGGGGCTTCGGTTTTGGCGATCGTCTGGATCAGGGATGAGCCTTGGGTTAAGATCTCTCGCTCGGTTGGGTTTTGCGTTTGCAGAATAACGGGAATTTGGACACCCGGCTTAATTTCGGCGATCGCCCGTAGGTTCCGAATCGTGCGAATGGTGTCAATCAGTTGGGCAAATTGGGCTTCTAAATCAGCGTCGATCAGCGCTTCATCTGCTTCTGGATACCTTTGTCGGGCTAAGGATGTGCCCTCACTTTGGGTTAGGGTTTGCCAAATTTCTTCGGTGATGTGGGGCATAAAGGGATGCAGAAGCTTTAAGATCCCATCTAGGACTAGGGCTAAGACTTGTTGCGCGACTAACCGGGATGCAGCAGAAGCGGCATCTCCCTCCTTGTCCTTTTGCCATAATCGAGTTTTGACCAGTTCGATATACCAGTCGCAAAAGTCGTTCCAAATCAGTTCATAGATGCCTTTGGCCGCTTCTCCTAAGCCATACTGGTTGAGATCGTTGCGAGTTTGGGCAGCGACTTGATAATAGCGCGACAGTATCCAGCGATCGCTCTCTTCTAAATCCTCAACGGCTGCCACTCCCAAATCCGCAGGAGTTTTGCCCTCCAAATTCATCATCACAAACCGGGCGGCATTCCACAGCTTATTGGCAAAGTTGCGAGACGCTTGCACGGATGCTGACTCATCAGTTTTGCGATCGTATTCTAAGCGAATATCTTGCCCTGCACCCGCCACTTCCCGAATCAAGGTATAGCGCAGGGCATCTGTTCCATATTTTTCGATGAGCACTAAGGGATCGATACCATTTCCGGCTGTTTTTGACATTTTCTTGCCATTTTCGTCCAGGACCAAACCATGGATATAAACGGTTTGGAAGGGCATTTTTCCGGTGAAATGACCTGCTATCATCGTCATCCGCGCCACCCAGAAGAAAATAATGTCAAAGCCGGTTACTAAAGTCGTAGTGGGATAATAGCGCTTGAAATCGGCAGTTTCCTCCGGCCATCCCATGGTAGAAAAGGGCCAGAGTCCAGAGGAAAACCAGGTATCGAGAACATCGGGATCTTGAACCAGTTGCACGCTTTCCCCATATTCCGTTTTGGCTTGAGCTAAGGCTTCCGCTTCATTCGCCGCTACGATAAAGGGAGTTGCATCGGTAATTTCTCCCTCGGTTTCGCTCACCACATACCAAGCGGGAATTTGATGACCCCACCACAATTGTCGAGAAATACACCAATCCTTTAATTTGACTAACCAATCTCGATACACTTTTTCCCAGCGTTGAGGCACAAATACTGGCTCATTCTGGTTATCCAGGCATTCTAGGGCGCGATCGGCTAAGGGACGAATTTTGACAAACCATTGGGTAGAAATTAGGGGTTCAACAGGAACTTTACCGCGATCGCTATACGGCACACTAGTCTTATAGTCTTCCACCTTCACCAAATATCCTTCTTCCTCCAGGCGCTTCACCACCGCCTTGCGCGCCTCAAACCGGTCTAACCCCGCAAACTCTCCAGCATTCTCATTCAAACTGCCATTCTTGTGCATGATATTAATCGTCGGCAGACCGTGACGTTGCCCCATTTCAAAATCATTGAGGTCATGGGCAGGCGTTATTTTTACACAACCCGTACCAAACTCCGCATCCACATATTCATCCCCAATAATGGGAATCTCCCGACCCATTATTGGCAACTGCACCGTTTTACCAATCAAATCTTTATACCGCTCATCCTGGGGATTTACCGCAACTGCCGTATCCCCCAACATCGTTTCCGGACGAGTCGTTGCCACTTCCACAAACCCCTCACCCTCCGTTAACGGATATCGAAAATACCATAAGTGAGCGTCAACTTCCTTCTTCTCAACCTCCACATCAGACACCGCAGACTCAGAAGCGGGACACCAATTCACCATATAGTTGCCCCGATAAATCAAACCTTCCTCATAAAGCTGCTTAAAAGCTCTAATCACCGCCTTCGATAGCCCCTCATCCATCGTAAACCGCTCCCGAGACCAATCCACGGAAACACCCAAGCGGCGCAGTTGATTAACAATGGTGCCTCCTGACTCCTCTTTCCATTGCCACGCTTTTTCTAGAAACGCCTCCCGACCAATATCGTAGCGACTTTTACCCTCACTTCTGAGTTGCTTTTCTAAAATCGTCTGTACCGCAATACTGGCATGATCCGTTCCCGGCAACCACAATGCATTCTCTCCCAGCATCCGATGATAGCGAACCAATGTATCAATCAAGGCACTTTCAAAGGCATGACCCATATGTAGGCTACCCGTTACATTCGGAGGTGGAATCACCACACAGAACGGATCTCCACCCTCATTTGGATCGGCCTTAAATGTTTCGTTCTCTTCCCAATACCGTTGCCATTTGGCTTCAGCACTCAAGGGATCGTATTGAGTTGGGTTACTAGAAGAAGGTGCGTTCATGAGTTGCAGAATCGATTGAAAATTAGGGAACGGTAAAACAATCTACCGTTTTTGAATTGGAATTGCGAGAGCCAGACCAAAAGACTCTCGCAGCCCCTTTCTGGCTCTAGTTTACAGGAGAACCAACCCTCAAGGTTTTGTCCAAAAGTGGTGACATTTCTGCCTAAACACTTGCTGGGACTTTGACCGGTGCTTGGGTTAACTGCTCGTAAATGGCTCGCATTTTCAATCCAGTTAGCACTTGGAACAGTCCCGTACCATTGGTTGAACCTGGATAATCAGGATGTTGCCGCAGTAAATGAGTTAATTCCCCATATTCTTCTGTTGAGGTGTTGCTCAAATGACCTTCGATATAGATGAGTTCCTCTAAATTATCAAACTGGCCATCGACTTCCAGGATAGAAACTTCATGGCCATAGTAAGCATCTGGCCCATAATGCATTTTAATGCCGGGATAGGAGCAGGTTAATTTGCGTCCACAGGGAATCCAATCAATAGTTGAGCCTTCGTCAAACAGGTAGACGGGGTCACGACCGGCAACTCCATAGCGTTGAATCATCCGTACCCGTAAAATCTTACGGTCTTTGTCGTCTTGAATCAGTTGAGTTGGCAATACCTGAATCACCACATCTGCATGAGCTTTTTGGGGATCGATATAAGCCATAAAGTCTGGCCGACGAGCATTAATAGCAAAGAGTACATCTTCATAGCGATGGCCTCTCTCTGCCATATCTCGCTGGATTTTCCAGGCAATTTTGACTTCATCACTGATGTCAAGATAAACACTAAAATCCAGGAGTTCCCTTACCCGTTCGTCATACATTGGATGCAGTCCTTCTAGGACGACAATGGATTTGGGATGGATGGTTTCGGGGGGATCGATTTCCCCAGTAGTATGGTTGTAAATGGGTTTTTCTATGGATTCACCGTTTTTAAGCGCTTTGGCTTGCTCATACATTAAGTCAAAGTTGTTAGCTTTGGGGTTGAGCGCGGTAATCCCAGTTTCTTTACGTTGTTTACGGTCTAAAGAATGGTAATCATCCAGACAGATTACGGTTATGAGATCTTCTCCAAATAAGTCGGTTAAGCGACGTAAGAAGGTTGATTTCCCACAACCGGAGTCTCCGGCTACACCAACTAAAACCACGCGATCCGGTTTACTCGTCATAGATTTCCTCTGTCAATCAATGGGTTCACTAAAGTTAGTTTTGGTTTATCACGAATGGAGTTAAACTAGCGTTGAGGGCAACCCATTAAAACCGCCCTTCATTTAAACCCTGGAGGGCGCTTGCTTCCTAAATAGCAGCCTCACTCTCTCTGGTTGGGAACAACTCAAGCTAGAGTTCAGCTCAGGTTTCCATTTTCAATATTCTGGAGGGAATTCTACCAGAATGGGATCATCCCCACAAGGCAAGTTTAGAGATTTGAGGGTTGTCCTCAATACCTATGCTACGGTGAATGGGGTCTTTAAGAAAACCTAATCCCAATTATTCCCTCTGAAAAGGGGCGCTTTTCGATAAAATAGTAGAATTGTCCCTCGCTTGCCTTGTGTGAGAGAGTGGAGGTGAGACTCCTGATAAAGGGTTTTAGAGTATATAGGGCGATTGCCTCATTGAGTCTGGATTAGGTCTTACTCTTCAACTGTTGCTTGTAGAGTGGGATTGACTGGTGAGGATGGCTAGCTTACCGTACGTCTAGTCGCTTTGTCATCACTCTCGCCCACAGGACTTGGTAATGTTTCGGCAATTGGCCGATGTAAATGGGGAAAGGAGAAAATCAAGGAATGTATACATCGAGTTTAACGGGTACAACCAATAGCAACCGTCTGTTTCGGTTTGAAGTGGTTGGTCTTAACCCAGGTAGCACTGGAAATATGAACGGTTCAGTTCGTTACAGTGGTAGCATCTTCATTACTGTGCCTTACGGCCGTATGAATCAGGAAATGAAGCGTATTTCTCGTCTAGGGGGCAAAATTGTCAAGATTGAGCCGCTTAATGGTGAAAATGCCCCATCGAGTACACCCTCAGGATCGAGTTCACCTCCCCAAGGTAAGGTTCACAAGAAATCTGAAGATCAAAAGATTCCGATCAATATTTACCGCCCTAAAACTCCTTACGTTGGGAAATGTCTCAGTAATGAAAAATTGGTGGCTGAAGGCGGATTGGGGATGGTCCAACATTTGACGTTCGATCTGTCCCAAGGAGACCTGAAATATGTGGAAGGCCAAAGTATTGGTATTATTCCTCCCGGAGATGATGCCAATGGTAAGCCTCATAAATTACGGTTGTATTCGATCGCCTCTACTCGTCATGGGGATAATGAAGAGGATAAGACGGTTTCTCTGTGTGTCAGACAGCTTGAATATAAACAGCCGGAAACGGGAGAAACGGTTTATGGCGTTTGCTCGACTTACCTGTGTAATCTTGAAGCTGGTGCAGATGTGGCTATCACTGGACCAGTGGGTAAGGAAATGCTCTTACCAGATGATGAGGAATCCACAGTTATTATGATGGGAACCGGAACTGGAATTGCTCCTTTCCGTGCTTATCTGTGGCGCATGTTTAAGGAACAGCATGAAGATTATAAGTTCCGGGGATTCGCTTGGTTGTTCTTTGGTATTCCTTATAGTCAAAATATTCTCTATCGGGAAGAGTTGGAGAAAATGCAGCAGGAATTTCCTGATAATTTCCGCCTGACTTATGCTATTAGCCGGGAACAGAAAAATCCCGAAGGCGGTAAAATGTATATTCAAGACCGGATTAAGGAAAATGCGGATGAGCTGTGGGAATTAGTTCAAAAACCGAATACCCATATCTATATGTGCGGTCTCAAAGGTATGGAACCGGGTATTGATGAAGGGATGTCTGTAGCTGCCGGAAAGTTTGGTGTTAACTGGGATGAGTACCGGAAACAACTGAAAAAAGAACATCGTTGGCATGTGGAAACTTACTAAAACTGACTAAGTTCTGCGATCGCTAGAAAGTAGGGGAGTCCTCTAGGGGATTCCCCTATTTCTATAAGGACTGAGTGTACAATGGCGAGACATGGAGACACGCGGAAAATTCCCTATTCCTTATTCCCTATCCGATCGTCGATGGGTTTGGAGGTAAGAATTAAGCGGAGTTTGGCATGGATCAGGTTAAGTTGTGCTAGACCGAGATCCACATCACCTTGAACGACAATGCCGGTATGCAGGAGCCGGTCTAAGAGTTCTAGAATGGAGGGGCGATCGCTATTTTCACCTGGATAATACCCTTGTTTGGGCAATAGGGAGCCAATTTCCCCTAAATCAATATTTAAGTCAGCCGGATCGATGTCAAAGATTTCGCATAAGTTGATAATCTGTTCTTCTAGACGCTGTAAACTTTCAGCCGCTCGATCTAATTCCTCTTCGCTTAGGCTACCAGAATCCATGCGCCGAATGACTTGAGCTTCCATCAGTTGGCGAATGAGTTCAACAACAGTGAGCAGTAGAGGTGCAAGTCCTGCGTCAGGGGAGCGATCGGAAGAGGGAACCAGGGAAGAAGTCATGGGCGATTGAGTCGTACTGAAACCTTACTTTACTTTACGACCTTTGACCGGTTGATTCCAATACTGCTTCTGGTAGTGTAAATATTGACTATGCCACTCCTGGAAGCGGCGATCGCCATCCCGAACCAACATTTTGCGATAGTCTTCTGAAGAAATATACTTGTTAGTCATAATAGTGAGTTCAGCAACTGACTACTGTTGTAACACTTCTGAGAGTCAAGTTACACTCTTGTTAGGGTTCTATCGCACTGTTTACACGACTCCTTCCTTCTTTCTCCGTTACCTTTCTCTGGCACTTTAAAGTATTTCTATCCCAAAACACCCCATCTGTATATCCTTGAATCGATGAATCCTGCTCTGCTAATTGAAGTCGCTTTAATGCCCAACAACAATAGTCTTGATTTAATTCAATCCCCGCAAAGTTCCGTTTGAGCTTTTTTGCCACCACGGCTGAAGTCCCGCTTCCGAGAAATGGATCGAGTACCATATCATTCGGATTTGAACTCGCTAGAATCAGTTTGGCTATCAATTTTTCCGGTTTCTGTGTGGGATGATCGGTGTTTTCAGGCATTGACCAAAAGGGAATGCTAATATCTGTCCAAAGATTTGAAGGATGCGTTAATCTGAAGTGGCCATCCTCTTCTTCACTCCAGTCTTTGGGCTGACCATTTTTATGCCGATAGGGCGCAATCACTTTTCGTTTTTGCTTGACTAAATCCAGGTTAAATGTATATCGATCGGAAACCGTACAAAACCAAATATCTTCGGTGTTATTCTTCCAATTGGTTTTTGCACCTCGCCCTTTTTCCCTCTCCCAGGTAATGCGATTGCGAAGATAAAATTCTTGCTCTAGGATAGGGGCAATTAATATAGAGGTTTTCCAGTCAGAGCAGACATAGAGCGTTGCTGTCGGCTTGAGGATGGGCTTGAGAATCTTGAGGACAGAAGCAAACCAATCTTGATAGTCTCCTTGTGTTTTTTCCTTAAATGAATGACCATGATAGTTTTTGGAAAGATTATAAGGGGGGTCTAGAACTAAAAGATCGACAAAGTTTTTGGGGAGATATTCACCAGCGATAAATAGATCTTGATGAATAATTTTGTCTTTTATCCGATCGAGTTCTATCTGACGATCGAGACAGAGCAAAGACTGACTGAATAGGGATAGCTCTTGCTCCGAGCATGTAAGTGTTCGATTTCGGGGGGCACGATTTTTCACGATCAAAATCTCAACAAGATGAAGTACATGCAAGTCTCTATTCTAGGGTAGTAGATGTATGGCACTTTTCTCTGAAGTATAGCTTGAAGCGTTAGACCCTAAGTAATACCGGCTATTCCCGATTCCCTAGCGCTTCGCGCTATATGGCAGTGGACAGAAAGGAATGGGTAAACTAGAGATTAGGTCCGATCAGTCGCTAATAATTTATGAACGAACATCTATGGAGTAAGAGTTTGGGTATGACGGTTGCCCTGGGGATAGGTTTCATGGTCAGTGGAGCAGAGAGCGCGATCGCCCAAGAAGTGCAAGGCTGTTTTATGGTAACCTCTTCTGGACAAGCGATTCCCTTAAGTGGCGTGTGTGATGGGACTTCCGCTCCCCGTTCTCGTCCTGCGACTCCAGGGGTATTTCAAGCCCGGATTAAGCGCCGTTTGGGGGGAATTCCGGTGATTGAGGTGACCTTTAACGATCGCCACTCCTTTGAGATGATTGTGGATACGGGAGCGAGTGGTACTCTAATTACTCAGGAAATGGCGCAGAAACTGCAAATCGAACCAGTTGATTCTGTCACCAGTACGATCGCAGATGGTTCTAGGGTGACCTTTCCCTTGGGTTATGTGAAGTCGATTGCTGTCCATGGAGCTGTTGTCAGGGATATTCCGGTGGCGATCGCCCCTCGGATGGCGATCGGTTTACTCGGCCATGATTTCTTTGGCAACTACGACGTACAAATTAAGCAAAATGTGGTTGAATTTCGACCTCGATCTTAATCAGATGAGGGGATAGGGATCGGGAGACACGCAGATGTGGCGACACAGAGATTCCCTATTCCCGCTTCCCTAGTCCCTATTCATGTTCCATCCAACGCAAATCAAGATCGTCCTCGTGCAGATGTTGCATGGGGAACCAAGGGGTATCGATTTGTTCTAACAGCCAACCTTCCCAGTCAGAAAGGCGATATTTAAGAACCGTGGGATCGGGACGGACTTCAAGCTTCTGTTTCCATCCTTCATGAATTTCCGTATGCCAATCCACTGTTAATAGTCGGATTTTAAGCTGTTTAATCGTGGTCATGATTTCCGAAAATCCATAGGTTTCGGCGGTATTTTCTACTCCTTCTCCCTGTCCGCTGGCAGTTCCCCATTCGTTGATCAAGGCAACCAGTTGTCCGATAGAGCCAGGTTCCCGGAAAACGGCAATAAAGGTATAACGAGTGATGGAGTGGTCTTGTTTCTTGATTCTAAAGAGTTTGATTAAATGGGGGCGGTAGTCAAACAAGAGCCGGATAATAACATTAACCCCCATGGTTGAACCGGCTGCACTCGCTGGAATCACTCTAATTGCGGTCACGTTTCCCTCCTAAAATTCAGTTTAATAAGTGAGTTGTTTAAGTTGACTTAGCTATCGATTGGTCTAAAGATGAGGTTTGGGGAACCTCTGTATCCGTCTGTATCCGGTTTGTACACAAGGGTCTCTAGAGGAGCTAATCCCACCAGAGCTGAATGCAAACATGATTCTAACTTTAGCTGCACCAACTTGCAATCAATCGTTGTTGGCTCTAGAAGGCGATAAGTATACCGCATACGGACATGAACGGCGATCATCGCTGGGGCGATAATGCGACAGATCCCTGGTGCGATCGCCACTGAATTATCTTGCCTTAATTGTAAATTTTTGTAAAGTTTGCATAAAATTATGCCTCCAAATCTGAGAACCCTATAGAAGGGATCTGTGTATGCCCCTTTAATTTCCTGTAATTTAGGACAAGGAAAGGTGAGATCGGACAGTCCGGAGGTAACAGACGTGGCAAAACTGGTAGTTTTGGAACTTGAAGGCAGTTTGAGTGAGGACGGCTTTCGGGTGCGGTTACAAATGGGGGAAGAAGGAAAACGCCCCGATCTAGACATATCAGGATACTTACCGTCTGAACCCGATCTAGCGGAATTGGTACAAAGTCATTGGATAGACAAGTATCGCCCTTTAGGACTCCTCAATACAAGGGGGTTAAAGCCAAAAGCAATCAAATACGATGGAGTTATCAGTCGGCTTAAAGCCTGTGAAGAATCAGGTACTCAAGTGTGCGATCGCCTGAATCAATGGCTCTGCTCCCCTGATTTCCGGGACATTGACCTTCAGATCCGAGAGGAACTTAACTATAGCGATCCCATTCGCTTGATTGTGCGCACCACATGCAATGATTTGCAAAAGCTGCCTTGGCACAGTTGGAATCTCTTCTCCAGATACAAGAGTGCAGAAATCTCCTTCAGCGATCCTGAGTTTAGACGATCCGATCCCCTCAACTCCACTCCACCGGGAAAAGTCAGAATTTTAGCGATTTTAGGACATAGAGAAGGGATCGACACCGAAAAAGACTGCCAAATCCTCAACTCACTTCCCCACGCAGATGTCACCTTTCTTATCGAACCGAAACGATCCGAAATCAACGATCAATTATGGGAGCAACCCTGGGATATCCTCTTTTTTGCTGGACACAGCGAAACCGATGGCGAAGCTGGCAAAATTTATATCAACCCCGACCAATATTTAACCGTCGATCAAATCTGGTTTGGTCTACGAAAATCCGTCGCACAAGGCTTAAAACTTGCCATTTTCAACTCCTGTGATGGCTTAGGGTTAGCCCGCAGATTGGATGATGTACAGATTCCCCAAATGATTGTCATGCGCGACTATGTTCCCGATCAAGTCGCCCAGAAATTCCTCAAGTCATTTTTGCTTAACTTTTCCCAAGGATACTCGTTTGAAGTTGCCGTCCGACAAGCGAGAGAAAAGCTACAAGGACTAGAAGATCAAATTCCCTGCGCAACTTGGTTACCCGTTATTTGGCAGCATCCTGACTACATCTCCCCCACCTGGGATGATTTAGTCGGACAACTTCCCTCTTCTTTGTCTTGGCAAAAAGCCTTAAAAATCACCCTATGCCTCTCTATGGCAGTGACTACCGTGGTGATGGAGGTACGGTCTGCGGGCTTCTTGGAACCGATGGAACTGAGAGCATTCGATCAACTGATGCGATCGCGCCCTGTAGAACAACCCGATCCTCGTCTTCTCATCGTGGGAGTTACTGAAGAGGATATAGAATTATACGATCATCCTTTACCCGATCGCACGTTAGCAGAGATTATAGATAAGCTAGACGTTCATCAACCGGCAGCGATCGGCTTAAATATTTATCGAGATAAACCCGTTCCAGCGAACTCTGCCGATCAAACCATGAATCAGCATTTTCGACAGAATGAAAAATTGGTGAGTATATGCAAATTTGAGTACAACAACGATCCAAATACCAGTATTGATCCACCCGATCATAGTCCACAAAAGCAAGTGGGATTTGTGAATTTATGGACCGATCAACACAATCCATATGCTTCAGGGATGATCCGCCGATATACGTTGTCTCAAACCGATCATATGACCCCCCCTTTTTATCACTGTAAAACTCCTTATTCCTTGGCTTTTCAATTGGCTTGGAAATATCTGAGTTCTAAGGGTGTGGTTGTTCAAGCGAATCAACAAGAAGATTGGCAATTCGGTCAAAAAGTTTTTACGAGTCTAAAGCGGGGTCGGCCTGGATATTACCAATCTGATTTACCGAGTGAACAAATTCTAATTAATTATCGCTCAACACCCACTCGTGAAATTGCTCAACGAATTAGTGCAGACGATGTTCTGAACAACAAATTTAAACCCAGTTGGATTAAAGATAAGATTATTCTAATTGGTATGACGGCTGAAAGTGTTCGCGATCCTCAACATACACCATTAGGCCTTATGCGAGGCTTAGACATTCATGCTCATGTAGCGAGCCAAATTATTAGTTCTGTTCTGGATAATCGACCTTTATTTTGGTCACTGACCTGGTGGAAAGATGGTCTTTTTGTTTGGATTTGGTCAATGGTAGGAGCGATAACGACATTGTATTTTCAGAAATATCCTTGGCGATTAGGTTTAGGTACTGCCTTATTATGTATTTTAGTCTACTACTTATCTTTCGGGATATTTTTGCAGGGAGGTTTAATGGCTCTTATTCCGTCAATATTAGCTTTATTAACCACTGCACTGTGTACAAGATTCTATCAATATTGGCGAAAGTAGCTAGTTATTATTCAAATTAAAAAGCTGACCGATCAAATGGGTTAGACGATCTATAAATAAAAGCAGTCCCTACTTGATGATTATTTAACACAAGAACTTTTAAGTCGTTCAATTAGTATAACTTGAGCAACTGACTCTAAACAGTTTACAGCGTGTAGCGCTGTAATGGGGGTATTTATTCACCATGAACACTCTTCCACAATGGTGAAACTCCATTGCCAAAATCCGACTGGGGACTATAATTGTGCGATCGCAGGATCTTTAACCGCCAATGAAGCGGCTTGGCTTGCCCATGAAATCCAAGACTGGCTCTATTCGGGAATAGGGAATGAGGAATAGGGCATCGGAAAAACCGAGTTTCACTTTTTCGTTTTATTAAAGGATTCTTTCCCGAAGGAATTGACGCAATGCTTCTTCAGTTGTGAGAAATCTTACTGGGATGATGCTCGTCTGGATATTTAGATGTTTAGATGTGGTGGCCCTAATTGTTACCCTGGAACAGCAGGTACATCTCGGAGTAAGTCAGGTTCGTTGTGTACAAAGGTAATTTGCAATGTCCCGACTAACTCTTGCTCTTTCAGTGTTGAGTCATGAGCAGGCATAAGCTGCTTCAAGCTCTCTTTGCTCAACTGCAAACCTGTCTCCTGTAGCGTTCCAGCGAGTCTGTTCAAATTAGCGATCGGAACCTGGAAGTTGATGCAGATCAGGATATTTGAGTACAGGTGAAAGTCGATAATCCAAGCTCCAGCTTGATTAATTGCCTCACTTACACGATGGATCATCCCAATTCGTTCTGCTCTAGTAAATCCATCCAGGCATAGGAACCGTTGCATAAAGAAAACTAGCCTCCAATCTGAAACAGTTACAATATAGCCAGAATGAAATGATATAAATCTGCTTTTTCGACGATAGAAAAGGTCGGCGATCGCTCCCATTCCTGATAAACTGTTCCTTGCAGTCGGTAAATGCACCATTCTTGCCCATTGTAGCGCCAAATTTCGGGTACTCCCAGAGCCGCATACAGTTGATTTTTATCAATATCGGTGTGGGTAATATCGACTTCAACTACCAAATCTGGAGGCGGATCTTTCTGTAAATCAACCCTGCGACCGGCGACTTGCGGTTGATTTTGGATATAGTAGGCGTTATCGGGTTCTGCACCGCGATCTAAGTCTTGACGCGCTAAAGTGGTAGAGCGCATGGATTTGAGCTTCAGTCCCATGGCTGCAACTAGCACCCGAATAAAGACCCCAATTAACTCAGCGGCAAATTCATGGTCTTCTAGGGGCATAACCAATTCTAGCGTTCCGCGATCGTAAATCAGTCGTACTGCTCGACTTTCTGGTAAGCCCTGGAGAATCTGTTGATAGTTTTCCCCGGCTAGTCTATGCAGCGTCAAGCGCTGTTCTCCAAGCATTTTCTGTTGATGGGTAGCAATTCCAGAAATCATCCGCACTTGCCTCTGTAACGATGGAAATACCTCCACAACTCCTCATAATAATCATTGAACATAACATCAAGAATGTTTGATTCTAAGGGACTCAAAACAACATTGATAAGCTGGTGTGGATAGTCATTCTTCTTAGGAGACCAGAATTTGAAGGTTTTTAGAGAAAGGTGTTCGTTTAAGAAACTGCCATCTACGAAAATTCCATCAAGTCCTTGGCGGTTTGAGGGGGCTGAGTAACGTAAAATTAAATCATAGGAAGCTTGGTAGATGGTCTCTGCGTCATCACTAGACATCTCGAAGGTGCGATCCATTTGAGGTTTACCAAGTCCCTCCATGACCTGGATGAATAGCCCTGTCTCCATGCAAGACCTGAGTATAATCCAAAGGGATCTGCGGTGGAACGATGGCCGGAAATCGAGTTGCAATTGGTAATCATCCATGTCTATCTATCCTATTGGGTATGCTGCGATCGCCAATAACTCCCGTACATCTAGAAATTCTCAACTATTGAAGCCCTGATCGCACCTAAAATAGGGACTGATTGTTAAGTTGCCGATTTTATGTCCCGTTCTAAGGCTCTCCAGTATTATATTCTGACTCGTGTGCTGCTGGCTCCCCTGATGGTGTGGCTGATTGTTACCCTCGTATTTCTATTATTAAGGGCGACTCCAGGCGATCCTGTGGATGCCATTTATGGAGCAAGAGCATCCGCAGAAGCAAAGGCTCAGTTGCGGCAACAACTGGGTTTGGATTTGCCTCTGGGGTTGCAATATCTGAATTATTTGGGGAGCTTGTTACAGTTGGATTTGGGGACATCGTTAACCAGTCGCGGACAAACGGTTTGGGATATTATTGGGTTGCATTTTCCGGCGACGGTGGAGTTGGCGGTGTGCAGTATGGCTGTGGCGCTGGCGATCGGGATTACGATTGGTACATTGGCGGCTTCCCGGCCGAATACGCCTTTGGATGTGGTTGCTCGGTTATTTAGCATTATTACTTATTCCGTGCCGCCGTTTTGGGCAGGGATGATTTTGCAATTGATTTTTGCGGTGGAGTTGCAATGGTTTCCTTTGGGAACTCGCTTTTCTCTGGGGGAAGCGCCTCCCAATGGGCCGACGGGGCTTTATCTGATTGATAGTCTGTTAAGTGGGAATTTGGGACAACTTTGGGTGTCGATTCATCATTTGGCGCTGCCGTCTTTGACATTGGGGTTGTTGCTCAGTGGGATTTTTGAACGCATCGTGCGGGTAAATCTGCAACAAACCCTGAAGGCGGATTATGTGGAAGCGGCAAAGGCGCGGGGGATTCCGGAGTTAAGGATTTTGCTCTCCCATGCGCTGAAAAATGCCTTGATTCCAGTGATTACGATTTTGGGGTTGACGTTGGCGGCGCTGTTGGGGGGTGCGGTGTTGACGGAGGTGACGTTTTCTTGGCCGGGTTTGGGGAATCGGTTGTATGAGGCGATTAGCGATCGCGATTACACAACGGTTCAAGGGGTTGTTGTGTTCTTCGCTTCTATTGTTGTCATGGCTAGTATTGCGATTGACATCCTCAATGCTTATGTCGATCCCCGGATTCGCTATTAAGCTTATAAGCTCAGTTAATGTCAATCATCAGGATCGCTAAATTAAAAGTACTTTACAAAACTACATAAAGTCGCTTATATTAGAAATGTGGACGGAAACAAACTGCCACAGAACCTAGGAAAATACATAGCCATTATAAAAGCATGACCACAACTCTCCAACAAAGCTCCAACGCGAGTGCTTGGGAGCGGTTTTGTCAGTGGGTAACCTCAACCGAAAACCGCCTCTATGTAG
>NZ_CEZBFX010000068.1:0-26519 GCF_982964205.1 Roseofilum sp.
CCAGAAGGGATTAAAGGTTCTATCCCTTATACAGTCTACTCTTTAGCCTCCTTGTTATCCCTTAAGATCAATTTGATAAAATTTCAGATTTAATAATTCCGATTGCTCATATCCTAATGTTCGACAAGCTGAATCATTCACATAAAATAACTGTGCCTCAGTAGACATCAGGACTACGATATCGCCTAGGCGATTGAGAGTAAAGTGAGTTAACCGTAATTGCTCTTCAATTTGCTTGCGTTCGGTGACATTTTCATAGGTTCTCAAAATCCCTACTACTTGATCTTTGGCATCATGGAGAGGAATTGTATTGGTATCAATCCATGAACGAGTACCATCTTCTTTCAGCTTGGTTTCTATGCGATGATATTCTGGGTGATTGCGATTCATTACCCGGCGATCGCCGAGTCGATACCCATCTGCCTCGTCACGAGTCCAAAACAAATCATAATCCGTTTTCCCCACAATCTCTTCTGGGGTAGATAACCCGGCTAACTGGGCAAAATTCCGATTACAGCCCAAATACATCGAATTTAAATCTTTCCAAACAATAAATTGAGGACTATTATCCATCACCAATTGCAACAACTGCTTAGAGCGCCTCAATTCCTCCTGAGCGTGGTGGCGATCGCCAATTTCCTGACGCAACTGCTCATTGACTTCCTGTAACTGGGCTGTGCGCTCCTGTAACCGCTGCTCTAACTCGGCATTCAATCGTTGCAACGCTCCTGTTCTCTGCTCCACAATCATCTCGAGCTGTTCCCGAATATTCTGAAGTCGCAGTTCTGCCTCCTTACGATCTGTAATTTCCCGTGCCACCCAAACAACCGAATTCTTAGAAATCGGCGAAATATGACTCGTAAACCATAAATCTCGATTGCCTTGGCGCACACTATACTCAAACGTTACAGGATACTGACGAGCAAGCGATCGCTCAATTTGACTACGAAAAATTTCAGTTTGGTCTCCATCCCAAAACAACTCCAAAGTCTGATTGACAATATCCCACTGAGGATGGGCGAACATCATCGGATGGGTCGGAATGACCTCAATTTCCTGAAGATCGGCATCCAAAACCAAAACCACATCCTGCATCGCCTGAAAAATAGAGCGCATCTGCATTTCTTTATCTAACACAACCCTGGATTCTTGAACCCCAGACTCCACGTCTTGCTCTGACTCAAGGTTCTTACTTACCGATCTTGCAGCTCTCCCCTCACCCCAATAAAGATTCCTACACCTTCTTCGTAGAACTTTATTTTCTGCCTCTAATTCTCGAACCCGATGCTTTAAGCGCTCAAGCTCCTCAACTCGCAACTCATCCACGGGCAATCACTCCCTAGCATGAACTTTCACTCCTTCTATATTGGCATTTTCAGGGCGTGATCGCGCTCACTTGCGAGGCTTTAGCTCAGTCACTCACAGAACTTAGGTACTATCACCCTCTTTCGATAGTTCTATCACTGAGAAACTTCAAGGGATGTTCGATAGTAGAATAGTAGAGTTCAAGTGATTCGGAAATGCTATTTTCTATCGATTCCCATCATTCATCCCCAATCAAATTTCCTGTACCTGGCAGCCCCTTTGAATTAATTTCTGGAGGACGGGGCAATCCCTATGCCGCAAATCCTCCCAGGGTATTGGCGATCTCTGAAGATGCTCAACTACGCTGTGAGATCCGTACCCTGATGAGCAATCAAGGCTATGCTGTCACTGAAGCGGATGGAGCAATAGCTGGGTTACGCCTGGCTGAAGAAACGGAGCCAGATATTATTTTATTAGATGGTTCACTGTCCGATGGCGATAGCCTCACCTGTTGTCAACAGTTGCAAACCCTGTGGTATGCCCAAACAACTTCCGAGACTCCAGGGATTTTTATGCTCCATTCCCTAGATGATCCAGATTGGGTCACTCAAGCCTTTAATTTGGGCATTGTGGATATGATTGCCAAACCGATTCATGGCACGCTCCTAGTACAACGGGTGAAACGCTGGTGGGAACAAACTCAAAAGTTTCAAGAACTCACCGATGCCAATCAAGAATTGCAACGGTTAGCAGGTATCGATCGCCTCACCCAGCTAGCAAACCGTCATTACTTTGATGAAACTTTGGAGAGGGAGGTCCGACAAATGAAACGGGCCCAAACTCCCTTATCCTTGATTCTGGCGGATGTGGATTATTTTAAGCTCTATAACGATTGCTACGGCCATCTTCAGGGCGATCGCTGCTTACAAGAGATTGCCCAAGGTATTCGGAGAGCGGTCCGTCGTCCCCAAGATTTAGTGGCTCGCTACGGTGGAGAAGAATTTGCGGTGATTCTACCTCAAACCAATGCAATTGGAGCGATCGCCGTAGCCCGAAATATTCGTCACGAAATCGGGCAACTACACATTCCCCATGCTCAATCTGAGGTTAGCGATCGTATTACCCTCAGCTTAGGGATTGCCTGTGCTTTTCCAGAAGAGAACTGTTCAGCCATACAACTGATTCAAGCTGCTGACCGAGGATTATACCGAGCTAAAGAACAAGGTCGCGATCGCCTGGAAGAATCCGATGAACCCAGTGAGTCCTCCTTGTAACTGTGCTGTCTGGCTCCTCTCTAGGGTTGATAGAAAATGGCAAACACAGATGTATATCCATGTAAAAACGTATTACCACCCACTGGGCCAATCTCACCTTGACAGAAAAAACCACTCAGGGGAATCGATGGAAAGTATCTCTGAAATAATCCTGAATCAACATTCGGCTCGTCATACAGTTCTTCCCCTCGCCCCAAACAGGTAAACATCAAAGCACCCACTTTGGAAGGACAACTTGATGACAAGAACAGCTTGCCCCCAGTTTGCCGATCTAATTGCTGCTGGTATCGCTCCAATAGAGTCTGTAACTCTTCTTGGGAGGCTAAAGCATCCCGCAGATGAAATTGAATCCGTTGAGCAATTCGCACCCGTTCGGCGATCGCCAAAGCACCTATCCTCGGATCGATCCCCAACAAATTGCGAATTAAAAAATCCTCCGGTTCCAGCTCAGTCTTAAAACTATCCGTTGCCACGCCCACAAACAGGGAATCTTGGGCCAACTCCCGGTCTTCTTCACTTAAGTTAGCCACCGTTTCGCGTAAAATTTCCAAGGGAACCCCAGTTTTACCGCCCTGAAATCCACTAGCTTCTTCTTCTTGCAATTCTAAAACAATATTACGTTCAGCCTTGGTAATTTGATAAATCGAACCAATGGGACGGCAACCTTGAGCTACAATCGTCTCTACGGCAATGTTGCCACTCAGGGCTAAACCCACGATTCCCTCGCTATAGAGTTCGTAGTTATAAAATAAACTACTGCCTTGATTGACCGGACTTGAACTAGCCAACCCCCCCACTTTCAGACTATGGGGATAGGCAAAATCTAAACCTTGAAGCAAATCATTCAAACCAGGGGACATCGGATCGCCCAAGAGAATCAAATGGGGATGGCGTTCGGGAGATACCCCCACTAACTCCACCCATGGATCGGGAGGGCCATCGAGATCGGGTAATTCTTCGGTATCAATGTAAAAGGCATTGACCTGAACACCCGGCAATCGGGCTAAAGTCAAACTTAAGGCTGCTTGATCTTCAAATTCTTCAGGAGTCTCGCCAGAGACCATCCCAATGATGCCTCCACCTCCACAGCCGATCAACACCCTGGTGTTGAGCTTTTCTTGCAGCAAGGGCATTAAGCGGGAAAATTCGCTGGTAAAGGCAGACGAGATAAAGACTAGCGCAATAGAGGCGGGTTCGGGCATTTGTCGATGGACTATTTCGACAACTTCAGCGATCGCAGCCTCCAGAGATGGACGGGTAGATAAGGCATTTGCCCATTGCATCTGCTCCAATCTTCGACTCCCCTGTTGTGTAAACCTGTTTTAATATTAAATTAATATGTGCCCTTCGTTCAGATTCGATTGTGAATTGTTAGGATAGTGCAGAAATGGGCCGAGTGGTTTAACGTATCCTTGAAGAACACTTACTGAAAATCTAGAACCCTATCTTATGACGAATAACACCCAATCGAAGATGGAAGAGAAAATTGACCAAGAGTTAACTGAAGCTCGTGCCGTTTGCGATGCACAAGGGGCTAACTCGCCTGAATGTGCTGCGGCTTGGGATGCGGTTGAAGAACTGCAAGCAGAAGCTTCTCACCAAAAGCAAGTCAAGCCCAAAACTGGGTTTGAACAATATTGTGATAATAATCCCGATGCGGCTGAATGTCGGATTTATGAGGACTAAACCCTTAGATCTGAGTCTTGGGTAAATCATTATTATGAGGCTGAGTGACCCTTTTCACTCAGCCTTTTCGTTGAAAGGGTTGAGTTTTGATGCACATCACCACTCCATTATCTAGTCGCTTTCAGGGCGCTCTCTGGGGCGCAGCGATCGCTGATTCTCATTCCCCAATTTCAGAGTCTGTTTGGGGCACTTTGGTGGTTCAAGGATGTCAACAGTTTATTCAACAGGGCATGTTAAGGTTTCAGGATCTGCCCGTTGCCCAGCCTTGGGAAGTGACTGGCCTGATTATACCGATATCCCTGTATTTCCATGAAAACCGAGAGTCCTTAGTGGAAAATTGGCAAGCGATCGCAGACCATTATCAGTTATCTTCAGATTGCCAAATCCTGGGCTTACAAATCGCGATCGGTCTCAGTGCCTTGGTTGAAGGCTCTGTCACTCCACCTCAATTAATCGCTGATGGGCGATCGCACTTAGTCCAGTTTCACCCCAATACTTTAGATAACTTGCCCGCTCACTCTGCCCTGCTTCACGGTTTAGAGAGCTTTGTACAGAGTTCTGAATCTTTTCCAGGGGCGATCGCCCTAGCCCAGCAAAATCCCCAACAACCTTTCCTGAGCAGTCGTATTGCTGCAACCCTGTGCGGAACTTACCAAACTCGTCTCGGCATTCCCCTACCCTGGCAAATTTTCTTAGCAGAGAAAATTCAAAATCCCAAAACACCTTGGCCCCATGGGATCGCAGCTTTAAATACCCTCAGCGCCCATCTGCTCGCCAGTTGGTCAGGAGCCGATCTAGTCTCCATTAAAAATTAAAAATTTTGGTAATCGATAATTGGGGATTTTTCCGATCCCCATACAGCACTTTTCGATGTTATGAGGTACAGTAATCGAAATTTTCCTTGAGAGTGCCTTCCCATGAAAAGCCGGAAGAATGGGCATTATAGCGTGAAAAATGGTTTTCCTATTACCTATTACCTATTACCGCGCGAAGCGCTGTATCCCCATCTTTAGAGTGTCTGGAGTATCTCTCCACCCCGACTCCCGATCCAGGAGCGATCCAGAAAAGATTGGGTCACGCTAAGATAGTCTAGATTGGGAGGTACTAAAGATGTGCTAAATTCTCCTAATAACTAGGAAGGAGTAAGCAAAACGACAGCTTAAACCAAACCCGCTGGAGTATTGTCTTGGCCACAGTTAAATGGGGCCAGATCAAAAACCCTGTAGCCAATTTGAGTTGGGTGCCACAATGAAATCTTTGCAAGCACTGAGTAAACGGGTAGACCAATGGTGGCGAATGTACATCACCAATGCTCCCAAACAATGCCAACCTGGATACAAAGCCTCTTCCCCTTCTGAGAAAACACCAGGGACTGATGTCACTTATCCACCCCAGAATGTTGCGCGCCAAACATCAGTCAAAAAAATCCCCCCTACGGCTTTTTTTGTGGTTGCCGTTGCTTCAGTGACCAGTTCTTTCGGTTATCGCTTCTACAGCGCGCCCCAACTGCGACCAGGCACTTTAGCTCCAGAAACCATCACTGCTCCCCGCACAGAAAAGGTGATTGATGAAAAGGAAACGGAAAATAGGCGAAAATTAATCCGTAGCGGTTCCTATACGGTACTGAAAATTAATTTGGAGTTAAACCAAGAACTTCAGAACACTGTAACCAGTTTATTGGCTCCAGGGGAGTATTGGCGGCGGCAAACGGGTGAATTTCCTTATGTGGAGGAGTCTCTGTTGCCTGTGGAAACGCAGCGCTATTTACGCCAACTCTCAAATAGCCAATGGCAACAAATTATAGAAATCCTCCAAATGTTTCCTGTAGAAGCAGCCGAAGAACAGGAACCGGAACAACCGTCTAGCGCTAATAATTCTCCAGGCGATCTTCAATATCCACTGGTGCTTAATCCCCAACTTCAGGGGGCGATCGCCCAATTGCAAAGTGTGAAACAACAAAGTTCAGCCAGTGACTGGGCAAATCTTGTATTTAAGATTTCTGAGTCCCGGAATAACTATGAATTGGCTCTAGATCAACTGACAATAGAACAGACCGACAATAGCATCAACTTGTATCCTCCTGCGTTATTTGATTGGAGTGCTGCAACTTGGGAAGAGACCCAAACCGGTGTCAAGCGAAGTCTGGAGCGGATTTTAACCCAAGGTTTGGCTGAAGGTCTGCCAGAGCGACAATTGCAACAGGCGATCGCCCTGCAAGTGCAAGATTTAGTCCCCCCAGAAACACAGAAGTTTGCCTCAGATACGCTCCATACCGTTCTTAAGGGACAACATAATCTAATTCACGATAAAGAAGAAGCCAACCGCTTGGCAGAAAAAGCGGCTGAGGCTTTCCCCTCCATTGAGTATCAAGTGAATAAGGGGGAAATTATTGTCAGTAAAGGAGATAAGATTTCTGACAAACAGTTTGTCCTCATTGACCATTTTGAATTAAGCCAGCGTCAAATTAATTGGGAAGGATTAAGTGCTTATGCTTTGCTAATCGGTGGCTCAGTAACCATTTTTTGGCTGGTGGCAAGGCGGGTTCATCCGGGAATGCGTCAACGAGACCGGATTCTGATCCTTTTACTGACCTTAACGTCTCCCTTGTTGGTTAGCCTTAAGTTACCGTCGATCGCTCTATCGGGAATTGGCTTATTGTTGGGAGGCTTTTATGGTTCTAGTATCGCCACGACTGTAGTCGGTTTGACGGCTGCTGTATTGCCAATTGGCATGGATGTGATTTGGAATCAGTGGTTAGCCAGTGCCGCTGGAGGGATCTTAGCGGGAATGATGGCTGGGCGGATGCGATCGCGTGAAGAAGCGTCTGTTTTGGGGATAGGAGTCGGTTTAACCCAAGGGTTTGCCTATTTGGTGGTCACTCTAATTCAAACTGCAATTCCGGGAATTACTTGGCAACCTTTGTTAACTCGTGCTGCTCTGCAAGGGTTGGGAGGATTAGCTTCGAGTATCGCTGCTTTAGGATTGAGTCCCTATCTGGAAAATTTGTTTGATTTGGTCACTCCGGTGCGCTTGGCAGAAATTTCTAATCCTAATCGTCCCCTGCTACAACGGTTAGCGGCTGAAGCTCCTGGAACGTTTCAACATACTCTATTTGTAGCCACCCTCGCAGAAGCAGCCACTCGTAACCTGGGGGGTAATTGTGAGCTAGTCCGTGCTGGAACCCTGTACCATGATATTGGTAAGATGCACGATCCCCTAGGATTTATTGAAAATCAAATGGGTGGGCCCAATAAACACGATGAGATTCAAGACCCCTGGAAAAGTGCAGAAATTATTAAGAAACATGTGAGTGAAGGTTTGGTATTGGCCAAACAGTATCGCCTACCGAAAGCGATACAGGCCTTTATTCCCGAACATCAAGGGTCGATGTTAATTGCCTTTTTCTATTATCAAGCCAAACAAATGGCTGAGGCCGATCCGAGTGTAATTGTGAAGGAAGAGGCTTTTCGCTATCCAGGGCCGATTCCCCAATCACGGGAAACGGGTATTGTGATGTTAGCCGATTCTTGTGAAGCTGCCTTGCGATCGCTCAAAGAAGCGACCTATGAAGAGGCTTTAGGGATGGTGAATAAAATTCTCAGAGCGAGATGGCAAGATAATCAGTTGGTTGATTCGGGTTTGAAGCGTGAGGAAATGCCCATAATTGCGGATACGTTTGTTCGCGTTTGGCAACAGTTTAATCATAAGCGCATTGCTTATCCTAAAGGGGCACTACCTAAGTAAGGGAATGGGGAAAACCAGGTTTACGATTTTTACTCCTTATTCCTTACTTATTCATTATTCTAAGTTGGAGGAGTTTATCGAGGAGCTTTTCTAAATTTTTCACATCATCGGTCATTAACTCACGCCCCACAGAAACTAATTTACTACCAATATCAAACCAGATTCTCAGAAACATAAACCCAAAAAATAGAGCCACAATTCTCAGGAAACCTAGAGGAATGCCAATTTGTACTCGCTCTCCATTTTTCGTGATAGTGATTTGCCTTATTTCATCTTCACGACCAGCAATGAATTGATAAATCGGGTTAGTGGCAAACTCTACAACGTAGGGTTCAAGTTTCAACAGAAGCATGAGTAACACCAGAATCCCTGTTGTAATGAGAAAAATTCCGATATGTTTTTTAGAAATCTCCAAGGGCTGACTCCTGAAAGCGCTATAACGTGCTGTGAGAGGCTAGAGAACACTAACCTTCCACCACACATTTTCTCCAGGATAGCCCATATAAACTGGGCTATGAAAGCTCTGGATCGGCAGCTTCTAGACCACTGGAAGCGATGGCTTCAGAAACCCAGGCTTGGGGGTCAATAGCCAGACTGGCAAAGCGATCGCCAACAAAGACAGGAGTTTGTCCATTTTTTATTTGCAGATCGTAGTCGTCGAGGACAGCAAACCCAACATTAGAGAGCAGCAATAGAGCCGCTAAATTAACTAGGGCTAAGAGTCCCATGGTGACATCTGCAAAGCCAAAGACCGTACCCAAATCTTGCACTGCCCCCCAGATCACTAGGGTCAGGGTCAGAACTCGAAAGACGTTGAATAGGGTCTTATTTTCGTTGCTGAAAAAGTTGAGACTATTCTCGCCCAAGTAGTAGTTATAAATGATGGAGGTAAAGGCAAACAGGAATAGAGCAATGGTGATAAAAGCCTGACCCCACCAACCGATATGTTCAGCCATAGCTTGTTGGGTGAGGGTGACCCCTCCTAATGCATCGTTACCAGGTTCATAGACCGAAGAAAGCAAGATCACGAATGCGGTGCAGGAACAGAGGATCAGAGTGTCGATGAAGACGCTGAGAGCTTGGACAATGCCCTGTTCCACGGGATGTTTGACATAGGCGATCGCCGCTACATTAGGAGCGCTACCTAAACCGGCTTCATTGGAGAATAAGCCACGCTTGATGCCGTACATGATGGTGGTTCCCACCCCTCCGGCGATCGCTGTTTTCACGCCAAATGCGCTCTGCACAATGGTGGTAAATACGGCGGGAATTTGCCCCAAGTTAGTTACAATTACAAAGAGAGCGAGGAGGAAATATCCGATGGCCATAAAGGGAACAACGTACTCAGCAACCTCAGCAATACGCTTTACACCCCCAAAAATAATTATCCCTAGAACTACCATGAGAGCAAAACCAGTGATATTTGGATTTAAACCAAAGGTTTCTTGAAAAGAGGTGGCTACGGTATAGGACTGAACTGCGTTGAACCCAAAGCCAAATGTGACCAGTAAGAGTATAGAAAAGATACTCGCCATCCAAGGCTGTTTCAAACCCCGTTCCATGTAATATGCTGGGCCACCGCGATAGGAACCGTCTGGTTCAGCAGTTTTGAAAACTTGGGCAATCATACATTCAAAAAAGCTAGTGGCCATACCCACTATCCCAATAACCCACATCCAAAAAATTGCACCCGGGCCGCCTAGGGTAATGGCAACAGCAACCCCGGCAATATTGCCCCCTCCAACCCGTCCAGCTACACTCAAGGCAAGGGCTTGAAAGGAACTCAGATGTCCTTCTTCTTTAGCAAAGGCATCTTGGAGATTGGCCAACATCTGTCCAAAATAGCGAAACTGGACAAAGCGCGATCGGATGGAAAAATAAAGACCAATTGGGACTAAGACAACGACTAAAATTTTGCCCCAAATTAAATCATTTAAAAAGCTCAACACGGTTTCATAGCCTCATATTAAACGAACCGAGGAGATCAGATTTAGCCAACAGTGCTAGAACTTTTGAGAGCATGAAAGCACAAAAAATTAGGGTGATAGCCCGTAAGGTGACTGACTCAACCCCAAGATGCATTCTATGCGATAACACTTAGATTAAAATGATCTACTTTCTGTCAATATTTTGTAGACCTTAACTTGAAATAGAGGGCATAACTGTATCCAGGTCTACAATTGGGTTCGCACTTTTATCCTCTTCTGAAACCGAAACGTAATTTCTAAAACGATTTTATAGATGGGTTAACACTCTGCCCTTCCTGATGACCTATGACCAGCAGCCGATCAATACTAAGAATCCATTTTAAGATCGGGTATGCGATACTGACCCCAGTTGTAGATCGGCTCTAACTGAGCAGCTAAAGATAAGAGTGTAGCTTCTGCGCCCGGTTTTCCCACCAGTTGCACGCTCAAGGGTAAACCCCGATCTCCGAATCCTACAGGAAGAGCGATCGCCGGTTGTCCCGTCGCATTAAATGGGGGGCAGGGAGCGACCCAATGGCTGACCTTTTCAAAGATTTGAGTGGGGTCTAAACCTGCCCATTCTCCAACTTTAATGGGCTGATGGAGATAAACGGGCAACAGTAAGACATCATAACGATCCCAAAATCCCACTATCCGGCGGCTAATTCTCTGCATTTCCCTCACTGCTTGCAGATATTGCCCAGCGTTAACGGTGCGAGAGGCTAACCATTGATTGATCGGCTCTAACAGTTCCAGAGGCAGACCCGAAGCCGCTACTCCAGACTGCCAAATCGTTGTAAAGGATTCTTGTAGATCGGCAATTAGAGGACAAGCTTCTTCCACATGATGGCCGAGATCGGCTAAGACCTTGGCGGTATCGGTGACCGCTTGTTGATATTCTGGACTAGCTTGACCAAAGTCAGATAAGTTCGGGCTAAAGGCGATCCGCAGGGAAGAGGGGGGGGTTTGGTAGCTTTGGGCAAAGGGAATGGAAGGCTCGGGGAACCAATAGGGATCTCCGGTGATATAGCCAGCCATGACATCGAGTAAGGTGGCAGTATCGGCAATATTGCGGGCCAAAACGCCGTTGGTTCCTAAGCCATGAAGACTATCACCTACAGGAGCGCAGGAAATCCGCCCTCGCGAGGGTTTTAAGCCCACCACTCCACAACAGGCGGCTGGTCCGCGCACTGAACCGCCACCATCCGAGCCATGGGCAATGGGACATAGGCCAGCAGCTAGGGCAGAGGACGCGCCCCCACTGGAGCCTCCGGAGGTATGGTCTAAGTTCCAGGGATTACGGGTGGGGGGAAAGCCGGGCGGTTCGGTAAAGGGCATGGAGCCGAGTTGGGAGGCGGCGGTTTTACCGAGGAGAATAAATCCAGCTTGCCGTAGTTTGGTGACAACACCATCATCTTCGGTTGCCATTTCGTTTTTTAAGCCAGCGACTCCAAAGCAACAGCGCACGTCTTTAATGCGTTTGAGGTCTTTGACGGAGATGGGAACGCCGAAGAATGGGGGCAGATCGCTGGAGTTTTGGGCTAGGGTTTCGGTTTTGGCTTTGGCATCGGCGATCGCCTCTTCTGCCATCACGGTAAAGTAGCTACCCAGTTGGCCATCATAGGTGGCGATGCGGTCTAGATAGAGTTCAACTAATTCTAGGGGAGAAATCTGTTTGCTGCGGATCAGTTGGGCTTGTTCTGTGGCTGGGGTAAAGGCGAGGTCGGTTGAGTTCATTATGATTAGGGTTAAGATCTCGATGAGAATACTCTTTATTATGGGAAGGAGTTGCGGTGGTTGCGGCGATCGCTTGGCCAGTTTGCCAATTGTCCCTTTCTTTGATGAAATCCAGTTGTTATTTTATCCGGAGCGAGGTTTTATCTAGGGGAACAGAAGTTAATAGATGCACCCTGATTCCTATCTCGCCCCCAGTTCTTAACAACTGGGGGTTTTTTATGGGAAATAGGGAATAGCTTGTCTTGCTTAAGGTCTAATATCAAATCCTTAAATAGTTGTGATATCAAGTCCGATTAAACTGTTGTCATTGCGACCGCAGGGAAGCAATCGCTGAGATTTGGAGAGATAGCCGAGCTTGCTTCACTCCACTACGTTCCGTTCGCAATGACTATATCGTAATTTATGCAACGGACTTGATATGACTTATTCTCTGTGTCATCCCTCCATACCCTACAACAGGGTGCGATCGGTGAGAATTTCGTAACCATCCTGGGTCACCAAAACGGTATGCTCAAATTGGGCAGACAGGGAATTATCCACGGTCACGACAGTCCATTGGTCGGGTAAAACACGAGTCACTTTTGAACTGGCATTGATAATCGGTTCGATCGCCAATGTCATTCCTGGACGCAGTGTCACATTGGGTAGGGCATCGGTGCGAAAGTGAAATACCGCTGGTTCTTCATGCAAATTTCGCCCCACCCCATGACCCGTATAATTTTCAACTATTTTATAGCAATAAGGTCTTACATAATCTTCAATTCCACCAGCAATATCTAGCAGCGAGTTCCCCGGTTTTACTTGTTTTATGCCTTCATAGAGAGCTTGTTCTGCGACTTCCATCAGTTTTTGGGTCGATCCTGGAATTTTACCCATGGCAATCGTAATACAGGAGTCACCGTGATAACCCTGGTAATAAGCCCCCGTATCTACTTTCAGCAAATCCCCCAATTTTAGGACTTGTTTACGGGAGGGAATACCATGAACAACTTGATGATTAACCGAGGCACAAATTGAAGCCGGAAAGCCATGATATCCCTTAAAACTTGGTGTTGCACCCATCTGGCGAATCCGTTGTTCTGCATAGGCATCGAGATCGGCAGTGGTCATCCCCGGTTCAGCAATTTCAGCAATTTCTTTGAGAACCGTCGCCACAATTTTCCCACTGGTTCGCATGATCTCGATTTCGGGTTCTGACTTGATTTCGATACCTCGATTGCGTTGACCGAAAAGCGGTTTCATTACAGGTTGAGAGAAGAGTTTAGCAAAAATATTCATGTTCGTTGTTCGTAACCCAATTGAAAATAAAAACCTAACAACATAAAGAGGATGCAACGCATACAGCGCTTCGCGCGGTAATAGGTAATAGGTAATAGGAGAACCATTTTTCACGCTATAATGCCCATTCTTCCGGCTTTTCATGGGAAGGCACTCTCAAGGAAAATTTCGATTACTGTACCTCATAACATCGAAAAGTGCTGTAATGAAGCAAGCAAAGCGCTGTCAGGGATCAAATCAAACTCATTTTAGTTGTCACAGTTTACTCTGTTGGCAAAATTGGCAAGAGCTACCTACCTTCTAAGCAATATAGCGATTTTCTCTTCTGTTGAGTACAACTTGAAGCCTTACACCCTAAATAATAGAAGCTATTACTAGAGTGCAAAGCGCTATAACACTTTTCAAGTGTGAGTTTTAATGGATTAAAATCCTAGAAGGCTTACTGAGCCTCTACCGTTTGTTCCAGATTCCCGAGATTAAACAAAAACGGTACACCCGAATTTGATTCACCTCCAGTAACTAAAACTTTAGGCATTTGTGCCCCTCCTTCTCGCCAGGCTTCGATCGCCTCTTTTTGCAGTACTAATGTACCTCCTTGGGCCCTTAATGTCTCGGCTAATAACCGTTGAGCTTCGGCTTTCCCTTTCGCCCGGTTAACATCGGCTTGGGCTTCTTGTTCGGCTTCTTGGGCAATATAAATCGCCCGTTGCGCCCGTTGTTCGGCAATTTGTTTTTCTTCTACCGCACGGGCAAATTCAGCGGAAAAGGTCAGGTCAATGACACTGGTATCCAGGACAATAATGCCATATTTTTCTAGTCTTTGATCCAACGCGATATCAAAATCATGCTTCAATTCTGTCCGTTTGGTAATCGACTCTTCTACGGTTCGCACCGCCGCCGCAATTTTAAAAGATTCCTGGGTTTGGGGCGCAATCACTTTAGAAACCAAATTTTGTAGGGTTCCTTGGGTTCGGCGAATTTCGACAACTTTCAGGGGATCGAGGCGAAAGTTAATGGCAAAACTGGCGCTTAATTCTTGTAAATCACGGGTTGAACTTTGAGCTGGGACTTCAAATTTTTGTACGGTGACATCATAAACATCAACGTTGGAAATTAAAGGGGGTTTGAAGTGAATTCCTTCTAGGAGTGCCCCATCTCTGGCTTTCCCTAAAACACTCAAAACCCCAGCCTGACCGGGATTGATAATTACAAAGCTGTTTGCACCAATTAAAATGATCAATGCTGCAATAATGCCAAACAGAATTCCGGATACGCCAATGTCTGATTGACTTCTGGTCATGATAACTTCCTCATAATCTAGAGTCTTGCCTCGATTATCTTACAGTGCTTTCTGCTCTATTGTTAATGATTAAATTGTTAATTATTTTCTGGATAAACAATCTCGCCCTGACTATCCGTGCGATACACCCAACTGCGACGAGAATTTTTCACGACTACACGCCATCCGTCTAGCTCTCCTTCTTCACACTCACTATTCCAAAAGGGCAGTCCTAAACAGTTATCTGACCAAATCTCAGGTGTAGCGTTTACGATCTCTATCGTACGCAGGGGGAGTCGTCGGCGACGAGCCAAATCTTTTAAAACGGCTTGTCTAACGGATTCTGGTAATCTTTCAATTTCAGGGTTTCCAGCAGAGGATCGCTCGATCGCTTGCCGGATAATTGAGCCATCTCGATTGGTACGATAGTCCCAAGTTTGATTTAGAGTATCACTGATGACCGTGATTTGCCAACCCGGAATGGCGATCGCGGTGCAATTATTGCCTCCTAACCCTAAACAAGTATCCGGCCAAGTTTGGGGTATGGCTTGTTGAAAGGCTAAAGAATCAATAGGTTGTTGGGATTCTTCCGCGACTGTTTTTAAGACCATATCCTGTAAAAATAGGGGAAAAGCAATTTCTTGGGGCGTGGTTTCGAGTCGCCGAATTTGTCCTTGAACATCACTACGATAACCCCAACTCCGAGACCCATCAGACAGCACAATACGCCATCCAGGAATGATTTGTTGAGCGCAAAATTCCCCAGGAAGGGCTAATCCTAGACAGGTATCTGGCCATTGTTGGCGACTCCCTTGAACCAAGGAGAGGCGATCGGGATGTATGCCTAATTCAATGCTAAGATCCCAACGAACGGCATCAACTAAAAATTGTGGAACAGTTTGAACTTCACTAGAATTAATGGGGATACCCTGAGCGAGTACAGGGACAAGTAATGCTTGGTCTGTTAATGTGGGATTCACCCCAATTAAACTAGCAAATACTATCCCCCATACATCAATTTTGAACTGAGACATAAGATAGGTAAGCGCTTCACGCTGGTAATTGGTAATTGGTAATTGGCAATCTGCTCATTCCCCTATTTTCCCACCCTTAAACCCATCATTATTAATTGTTAATTTTGCATTGACTTTACGACTCGTAAACGTTGAGTAATCATGGTAATGCCATCCCCACGAACTAAGACTGCTGAAATCCATCTGGGTTCGGGAATAACGGGGGCAGTCCCTAATTTGAATAAACCGCCAGCCGAGAGTAACTCCAAGTCGATAGATTCTGATTCCAGATAATTATCTGCACTGACGGGTTCTTCTAGAACTGCTCCTAAGAGAACATTATTCCCTAAAGGTTCTTGAACGATCGCATCTAACGTAAAGCGTTGTCCAATTAAAACCTGTTCCGGTAGTTGAAAATCAACGGTAGGTGGATTTTCTCCAGCCGTTAAAATGGTGCGTTCGGAGAGGATTTCCTGGGAGACTAGCTTTTGATTTTCTAACCGTTGTCGCGATCGAATTTCAGATTGCATATCCATCGATCGCCCCATCATCATTTTCTTACCTTGTATAGTGGTTACCGTTTCGGCGATCCAAGCATTTCCTTCCTGTTCCCAGGATTCGATGTTGGTGCTGTAGCGAATCTGACTATACTCTTGCCAAAATCCCGATAACACTTCTGCCAGGCTAGAGTGGGTTAAGCCATCCTCACTCTCGAACTGGCGATCGTAAAAGGATAAAACCCCTTGCAGATTCTGTTGACTGGCATTACTGTCAATTTGCTCGATCACCTGTTTTAACTCGTTGGGTACGGTTTCAGCAGCTCGTACCCCCAGGTTGCCCCCAGTACTGGCGATCGATATACTCAAAAGCAGGGTAGCCCAAAGGCAACTACCGGGTAATGTCGCCCTTCGTCTCTGATGACTGGAAACAGAATTTATCATCTTATCGCTCATTTATTTACCAATTCAATACTTACTGAACCCGCTATGGGAAAATAATCATTACTATAACTCTAGAGTACCTGATTCATATCCTATAGCCCTTCCATGTCTGATTCACCTTTAAGACTCTTAATTGCCGCTAGTGGAACCGGTGGGCATTTATTTCCCGCGCTGGCTGTCGCTGGGCAACTTCAGAACTGCCATATTGAATGGTTGGGCGTTCCCAACCGTTTGGAAACTCAGTTAGTTCCTAGTCAATATCCCCTACATACGATCGCCGTTGAAGGCTTTCAAGGAGGCTTGAGTTTCAAGAGTCTGAGAGTGTTGCAAGGGTTGGTAAGTTCCATTGGAGTCTGTCGTCGGTTATTGAAAACGGGGCAATTTCAGGGAGTGTTTACCACAGGGGGTTATATTGCTGCTCCTGTGATTATTGCCGCGAGATCGCTCGGTTTACCCGTTATCCTCCATGAGTCTAACGCCTTACCGGGTAAAGTGACGCGGTTTTTGGCTCCCTGGTGTACGAATGTCGCTGTAGGATTTGAAGATGCTAAAAAATATCTTAAAAAAGCCAATGTCCTCTCTATGGGGACTCCCGTTCGTGCTGATTTTCTCAATCCCCAACCCTTGACTTTAGATATTCCTGAAGATTCGCCTGTAATTGTTGTGATGGGTGGATCTCAAGGGGCAGTTGCAGTGAATCAACGGGTGCGCGAAGCGGTGCAAGACTGGTTAGATCGGGGAGTAGTGGTGGTTCATTTAACTGGAAATAACGATCCTCAAGCTCAGGATATTCAGCATCCGCACTATTTAGTCTTACCCTTTTACGAGAATATGGGCGCTTTGCTCCATCGAGCCACCTTAGTCATTAGTCGCGCTGGAGCAGGGACGTTGACGGAATTGGCGATCGCCAAAACCCCGGCACTACTGATTCCCTATCCCTATGCTGCCGACGATCATCAAACCTATAACGCCCAGATTTTCGTCCAAGCGGGAGCAGCTCAAGTTTTTGAGCAAAAACAACTTACGGCTGAAACCTTAAAGCAAACCGTTTCTCAATTACTCCAATCTCCAGAAACCCTAGAGAAGATGGCAGAAGCGATGGGTTCCCTTGCTGTACGCGACAGTGCCGAGCAGTTAGCCCAATTGATCGTCAAGATGATTTAGTGGATGACTCCAACCAAAAACCGTTCGCGAGCTTCCTGCTTCACTTGTCCGTTCATAATCGCAAATTGCAATTGCATAAACGCTCGAAAGTCTTCCACATCGTACTTGTGGCTGAGGTTAGTTCGCAGTTGTTCTTCAGCTTCTACGCTCAGATAGCCCAGAGTTAAACTTTGGTTAACAATCTCTCGAATTAACATAAGACGCTTGACTCCTTTGATAGTAGATGACCTGATGGCTGTGTGTTCCCTTAATTAACCTGCCATCAATGTATTGGCTTTAGGTTTTATTAAGATTCGATCGTGATAACCGTAAATTCACTAAATTTGCTAGTTTTCCCTAAACTTTCTAAGATTTTTGGAGGATTCACTTCACATAAATACACGTAATTATATTGAAGTCCTACGGAATGAGAGTTTCAAGTTCCACAAAGTCACGCAAATTGTAACAAAACTTCATGAATATATGTTAATGTACCTGTCTGACAGCTACCGATTACCACGGATTACCTAATCGTATAGCAGAGAAGGGGAGAGTTATATCAAATCCTTAGATGTTTGCTATAGAGGTAAGTGATAATGCACAAGTTCGCAGTGACTTGTTTAAGATTGCTTCTGTGTTGCGAGAGTTAGAAGTGACTTCAATTCTGACGGCCGAGCGCACGTCAGAATATGGTGAAATTAGTCGCTATGGTGTAGAAGAATTTGTAGCTGATAATGTGGTCATTCTCCGCAATGTTCTGTCTGAGGAAAAACGCCGCCGTACCATTGAAATCCTCAAGTATCGAGGAACAGAACACCAGGATGGGGAATTTCCATTTACGATCATTCCCAGACAAGGGATTACGATTATTCCCCTATCAGCGATTGAACTGGAACAACGCTCTTCTAATATTCGCATTACCTCCGGTAGTCCGGAACTCGATCGTATGTGCGGAGGTGGATTTTTCCGCGATTCAATTATCCTAGTTTCTGGAGCTACTGGAACCGGTAAGACTTTAATGGTCACTGAATTTATGGTTGGTGGCTTTCAGAATAATGAGCGCTGTCTCTTATTTGCTTTTGAAGAAAGTCGCGAACAACTGTATCGCAATGCCATCGGATGGGGAGTTGACTTCCAGAAAATGGAACAAGAAGGACTCCTCCGAGTGGTCTGTCGCTATCCAGAAACGACCGGTTTAGATAATCATCTGATCCAGATGAAAGCAACGATTGAAGAATTTCAACCTAATCGAGTCCATGAATCAGTGTATGAAAGCCTGAGTGAGTTCTTGCACTGTGTCAGGCAATAGGCAATGCAAGAAAACCGGGTTTTCCTCTTTCCTTTTGAGTCTATTGACTGAAAGATTAGACTTTCTTCGTTTCTCTGGACAAATTCCCCCTAGACTTGCGATCATGCAAGTGCGATCGGCGATCGCTGTTGGTAGTGAGGAGGTATATCTATGGCAACAATTACAGGAACCCCTTTCAATGATTTTCTCGGTGGAACACCCTTTTTCCGATTTGATTTTAGGCTTGGAGGGTAATGATAGTCTCTATGGTGTGGATGATAACGATCAAATCTATGGAAACCAAGGCGTAGACCTAATTTCAGCAAATCGAGGCGATGATGTGGTTTTTGGTGGTCAAGGGAATGATGCGATCTTTGGGGGCAAAATAACGATCGCATTTTTGGCAACCGAGGGGACAATCGGATTAATGGGAACCGGGATGAAGACCAGATTTATGGGGGACAGGGAAATGATCTCCTCCGAGGAGGTCAAGGACATGACCAATTATTTGGGGATTTTGGGGATGATATTCTCTATGGTGATAATGGCAGCGATACGGTAACTGGAGGCGTAGGTAATGATATTTTTGTCATTGGTGCTTCTGTTACTCCGAATGCTCGCACGACAGGTGGCCGTCGCTTGCAAGATGCGGATGTATTTACCGATTTCCGTGTTGGGGAAGATCTGATTGGTTTAACCAATGGTTTGCGCTTTGAGGATTTGAATATCTCGCCGGGAAGTGGCAATCAAACGATTATTCAGGATATGCAAACCGGGGAGTTTCTGGTCATTTTTGAAGGGGTTAATTCAACCCAGTTGAGTGCGGCCAATTTCCGGACTGTACCGGGTCAATTTACGATTTGGGTTTAGCAGGGAAGTTTGGGGGACATTAGGTAGCCAGACCCTGTTTTACCCCTTGAGCTTCAATTCTTAACTGAAATCAAGCCTTAAATGATCGAGTACGAAGTTCACTCCTGTAGCGATCGCGAATGCTAGAATTGGCAACTTGCGGCGATCGGCAACTTAAGACTTACTGAGGGAATCGATAAAACCGTAGTAGGATAGGCTATCAACGCACCCTACTCCTTATTCATCACTGTATGCCAACATGGATTTACTGCGATCGCTCCCCATTGGTCTCTATCTCGAAAACCCCACTACTTGGCTCCATCGCCTCGATCCCAGAATTAAACTGATCTGGTTACTGAGTTTTCTGGCGATCCCAGTCCTTGCAAGTACCCCTTTTCGTCTCATTCTGGTGGGTTTTCTGATTGCCATTACCCTCACTACCTCGATTCCCCTGCGCGTGCTGAAGCAACAACTGGGATGGTTACTCATGCTGGGGACTCTGATCGTCTTAATTACCATTGTTGCGCCTGATGGATTAACCGTTGTCCATCAACCTCGGTTACCTGCTGTTGAGGACTCTTTCGCACAACCCACCTCCTATCGCTATACCCTGCTTACCCTTAATCTGGGATTTAGCCAGTTAATCATCACCCGTTTATCTCTCGATCTGGGATTACGCTTAGGAACATTGATCTTTACCGTTATTTATAGTACGGGTCTTTTCCTGCTCACTACCGCACCAGAAGAAGTAACGGCTGCCCTGGAAACCTGGATGTCTCCCCTTAAACGCTGGGGAGTTCCAGTAACGGAAATTACTCTAACCCTGACGCTTTCCCTGCGGTTTATCGCCTTAGTCCTGGAAGAAGTGCAAAATTTAATCCGCTCCATTAATACCCGCGCTATTAATTGGAAGAAATTGGGATTAAAGCGATCTTCGCAAGTCTGGTTAATGGTGGTAGAACGATTGCTAGAAAACCTGCTGCTCAGAGCAGCTCAAATTGCCAGCGCGATGGAAGTGCGAGGCTTTACCCAACCCAATCAGCATAAAGTAGAATGGTATCAGTTCCAATGGCATATCTGGGATGGAGTCGCCCTAATCAGTTTGGTAGGGTTATGGTGCGCTCGTCTAATATGGGGACAAATAAGCTGAGGAGTCATATGGAGTGTTGAAACCTCAAAGCCATGTACAACAAGATTATTCTCTATTCCCTAGCGCAAAGCGCTATAAGTCACCATCTTTTGGTAGAGTAAAGGAGTTGAAAATCGCTACCCTTTTGTTCAAGGCAAACGGTTTGAGCAGTTATCCCTAATTTTTTCATCCCAGTGTTAATGTGAATGTCTGGCGAAACTTATCTGAGTCATCCTACATTTGGTTTGTTGTTTAGGGTTTGTGTAATAGAGAATCGTAAAGAACTCTTTACTACCCTATATGCCCAACGATTATTTTTTATCGTGATCGCCAGTCCAGAGGGACTCAAATTTGAGTCGGTAACGCGAGGAGAAGCTCGGATCGTGTTAGAGAATCGTCTGCGATCGCTGCGGCGAGAAGGTAAACTTTCCCTTTATGATGAGTTAATGGTGGTTCATAAGCGAACGTTCCAATGACTGATTTAGAGAACTCCATGGCGAATCGGATCGCTCAAATTCGCTCAACCCTTCCAGATCGGGTGCGTCTAATTGCGGTGAGCAAAACGGTTGGGAGTGAACGGATTCAGGAAGCGTACAGAGCAGGAATCCGTGATTTTGGTGAAAGTCGCATCCCAGAAAGTCTTCAGAAACAGGAAGAACTGAAGGATTTAACGGATATTACGTGGCACTTGATTGGCCATTTACAAAGTAACAAGGCGAAAAAGGCGATTGCTAACTTTCCCTGGATTCATTCGGTAGATTCCCTCAAACTCGCCCAACAGCTTAACGAGTTAGCCGAGAACTTAGAGACGAAACCGAAGATTTGTCTGCAAGTGAAAATTGTCCCCGATCCGCAAAAATTTGGTTGGAGGGTCCCAGAACTGCTCAACGACTTACCAGTTCTCGATCGCTGCGATCGCCTGGATATTCAAGGGCTAATGTGTATTCCTCCCTTCGGACTCAATTCAGAGCAGACTTATGAAGTTTTCCAACAAACCGCAGAATTAGCTGATAAGATTAAACAGCAAGATTGGTCGAATCTTCAAATGCACCACCTATCCATGGGCATGTCAGCAGATTATCCCCTGGCTATCCAAGCAGGAGCAACCCTAATCCGTCTGGGAACGACCCTCTTTGGGCAACGAAATCCCTAGAAAATCTCAATATAGCGCTCCGCGCGGTAATCGGTAATTGGTCATTAGGAAAACCGTTTTCCCCTTAAAAGTCGCCCTCATTCAACCCATTGTCAGTATTCCCTCACCTTCATGGAAAGCGCTCTAACCTCCGAATACTCGATCTTTGCTCAGACTGTGGATGCAAGGAAGTTTAGAGTGGCTAAGACTCGAGGGGGCAATGTTGGAGCGATCGCTGGCTGTGGAAAAGTCACCCAATTCTGTGGAAAGAAGCAGACTAGATCCATCAATTTGCAATTGATGCAAGAAAATGGAAGCTTTCTTGCTAGACTGCATGGTGGGTAATTGAAGATCTCAGTACCAGGCTAAGGAGGTTCTATTAACCATGAATTTATTTTCCAAACTCAGAGACTTTGTAGGTCTGAATGAGCCTGTATATGATTACGGGTATGATGATGAGTTAGATGCTCAAGAGTATCAGAACATCTATAAAGAAGACAATCCCCAACCTGAAGTCGAGGAAGTACCTCAACCGAGAAGACGGTTGCGGGAACGCCCAGAAATGGGCATCGATCCACAAATACCAGGAGCAGCACCGATGAATAATGTGATTGGGATGCCTGGAGCAGCCAATTCTATGTCCGAAGTGGTGGTTATGGAACCCCGCTCATTTGAAGAAATGCCTCAAGCGATCCAAGCTTTGCGGGAAAGAAAATCAGTGGTCTTGAATTTAACGATGATGGACCCGGATCAGGCCCAACGTGCCGTGGATTTCGTGGCTGGCGGAACCTATGCGATCGATGGTCACCAAGAACGAATTGGTGAGAGTATTTTCTTGTTCACACCAAGCTGTGTGAGTGTAAAAACGCAAATTGGTGGGATGCAAAATAACCCCCAGTCTCAAGTCCGTCCCGTTCGTCCGACCGCATCATCGCCTTCTCCGAATTGGACGGATAACCCGGCTCAAATGGCTTAGGAGTGAGAGGCAAGAGGCAAGCGGCAAGAGGCAAAAGGCAAGAGACAAAACGGGTTTTTCCGACTGCCGACTGCCGACTGCCGACTCCCCACTCCGTTGAGAAAAATAATGGACAATAGATAAGTTAAGAATTATGGTGCAACTGGGTATTATTGGGGGCGGGGTAATGGCGGAGGCTATTTTATCCCGTATTTTAGCGGAGAAGATTTATTTAGGAAGTCAGGTACTGGTGAGTGAACCGAGATCCGATCGCCGTCAGGAGTTAGTAGAGCGTTATGGAGTGCAGGTGACGGAGAATAATCGGGAGGTGACAGACGCAACGGAGATGGTGCTGTTAGCCATTAAACCCCAAGTGTTTGACAAAATCGCTACGGAGTTGTCTGGGGTAAAAACGCCGTTGTTGGTCTCCATTTTGGCTGGAGTTCCTATCAGTCGCCTGGAAGTGGCATTTCCCGATCGGGGTATTATTCGTGTCATGCCCAATGCTCCGGCAACGGTAGGCGCGGGGATGAGTGCGATCGCCTCGGGTTCCCACACCACTCCCGCTCAGTTAGAGCAGACCAAAATCCTATTATCAGCCGTAGGGGAAGTGGTAGAAGTGCCGGAAACCCTGATGGATGCAGTAACTGGACTTTCGGGTTCCGGGCCCGCCTTTGTGGCCTTGACTATTGAGGCGTTATCAGATGGTGGAGTAGCCGCCGGACTGCCAAGGGCGATCGCCACAAAACTAGCCGTGCAAACGGTTTTGGGGACAGCACAAATGCTCCAAGAAACCGGTTTACATCCTGGAGAACTTAAGGATCGGGTAACCAGTCCTGGAGGAACGACGATCGCCGGAGTCCGGCAATTGGAGTTAGGCGGCCTGCGATCAGCTTTAATGGAGGCCGTTTTAGCATCCTATGAGCGTTCCCAAGATCTGGGACGATAGGGAGATGGGGAGATGGGGAGATGGGGACGCGGGGACGCGGAGAGGGAGATCCTCTATTACCTATTACCGTGCGAAGTGCTATATTACTATAGCTCCATTAGCTTTGAGTGTAGAGATCGCTGCTTGAGTTAAGCCTTCAATTTCAGAAATATTCATCTCTGCATAGGGAGGTTCGACCCGCAGGGTTTTGATCAATGCTCCCTGGTAAACATCCCAGAGTTTAATGGTTTCATCTTCGCTCCCACTGGCTAAGATTTGAGCATCGGCACTGAAGGAAATAGATCGCACCCCTTCGTTATGTCCAGTTAAGGTATGCACGCAGTCCCCCGTACTCGTATTCCAGATTTTGATGGTGCGATCGCTGCTGCCACTGGCTAGAATCTCTCCATTATGGCTCATGGTCAAGGCATGAACCCAATGATGATGAGCCGGTATTGTGTGCAAACACTCTCCCGTTTCTATATTCCAGAGACGTACCGTAGTATCATCGCTGCCACTAGCTAAAATTGAGCCTTGCAAACTCGTAGCCAGCGAACCCACCCAATCCTGATGACCCGTTAAAATTCTCACGCATTCCCCCGTTTGTAGATTCCAGAGGCAAATGCTCATATCGTCGCTTCCCGTCGCCAAGAGTTCCCCATTACCGCCGAACGCCACGGTGCGAGTGGGACGAGTATGGTCTGTAAACGTATACAAACACTCACCCGTACTAACACTCCAAACCTTAGCCGTTTGATCGCCGCTTCCCGTGGCGACTAATGTGCCATCGGGACTAAAGCGAACGCACCAAATGGCATCTTCATGACCCGTTAGCGTCCGGAGCAGGTTGCCAGTATTTGCATCCCATAATTTTACTGTGCGATCGCCGCTCGAACTGGCAACAACCCGACCATCTGGACTAAAATCGACCGACTGTACCGTCGAAGTGTGACCTTCCAACGTCTTCAGGCATGTTCCGGTTTCCACGCACCAGAGTCGTACCCGGCGGTCTAAACTGCCACTGGCTAATCGCTTCCCGTCCGGACTCAGAGCAACTCCCCACATCCAATTGGTATATCCCTGCCAAGTTTTTTGACACTTTCCCGTCCTCACATCCCATAATTTCACCAGGTACTGCTACTAGCCAGGGTTTTCCCGCCATCGTGAGGATTAAAGGCTACTTCCCAGATCCAATTGGTATGGCCGTATAAAACATTCATGATTTCCCCCGTGCCCACATCCCACACAACAATGGTCTTATCGTCGCTGCCACTGGCTAAAAGATTACCGTCGAGACTGAAGGCTACGGAATGCACTCCATTCTGATGTCTCTCCAGGGTTTGCACGCACTCCCCCGTGTCCGCATCCCAGAGTTTCACGGTGCGATCGTCGCTGCTACTGGCTAAAAGATGACCATGGGGACTAAAGGCTACCGACCACACCCAATTCTCGTGACCGAGCAAGACTTGCACTTCGCCGGTTTCTAGATCCCACAGGCGAATGGTCATGTCATTACTGCTACTGGCAATCCGATCGCCATCGGGACTAAACGCCACGGAATACACGCCTTCCGTATGACCAGTTAACGTATGCAGACATTGGGGAGCTTCTGGATTCGAGAGGTTCCAGATTTTCACCAGGCGATCGGCGGCTCCTGTGGCTAAATTTTGACCGTCAGAACTAAAGACCACGGAGCGTACGGTTTCCTGATGCTCTTGTAAGGTGGCTAAACAATTACCATTGGCAAGATTCCAGAGTTTTACGGTTTGGTCGGCGCTTCCACTGGCTAAAAGGTTACCATCGGGACTAAAGGCAATGGAGCGCACCCAACCTTGATGAGCTTGAAGGGTTAAGAACGGTTGACTGTCGTCAAATCCCCAGAGGCGAATTGCACCGTAGCCATCTCCAATGGCGACTAATCGTTCCTTGGGGCTAACGGCGAGACAAAAGACGGGGCCGAAGATATCGGTAAATACGGAACCGGTAAAGTGACATTGGCTAAAATTGGTGTTATTGAGATTGTGTCCTTTGAGGTAGGCTTGGCGGATGGGGAGTTGAGAAAAGTTGGTGTGGGAAAGGTTAATTTTCAGTTCACAGAGGAGGTTGATCAGGTTACCAGCAGCGTATCCGAGGAATTTCGTGTTGGTTTGCCCAGATGTAGGGGCGGGTTCACCCATATTTTCGCCTTCCCACTGGGATCTTCCTGAACCCGCCCCTTGTATCTTAAGAGAGGAGGCGATCATTAGCGTTGGCGATCGTTAAACAGCAAGCTCCATTCATGTAGATCAGGAGGGAAATAAAGAACAGACAAGACAACAGCCCCAGTTCGTCAGAGGAGAGGGAAAGTAAAGAAATGCTGAAATGATCATGCCCTAAGTACAGTTTCAGTAGAAAGATCGAGTGATGTGGCATCCGTTGAGTTGAAACTGCCCCGCCCCTTAGATGACGACCCGTTCATCTGTTTTGTAGATAAGCCAACTCAACTGAACACAGGCAATTCAAAAACTCGACAGTATCTTGTATCTTAAGAGAGTAGGAGATCGGGCCAAGTCAGCGCTTGGCTTCAAGGTTTAGAAGTATCTAACCTCTCAACGTAAACCCCGCCTTTCTCATACCGGTAATCGACGTTTGAGAAAAGCTTTATATATGCCAGCGATAGTGGCTATGGGCCATAATCCCCTTCTCAAGGCTTTCAGCCAGAGGTGATTGAGTCGAGGGAAGGTGAAAATGCCGGTGAGCGCGGCCGTTATGGGTAAACTTCTTCATTTGGCGTTTGCCTTGTTGAAGTCCCAAAAGCCTTTTGACCCCAATTACACGATCTCCGCTCCGATCTCCGTCCCGATCTCCTCCCCTTGACATCCAAGACAGTAT
>NZ_CEZBFX010000069.1:0-25813 GCF_982964205.1 Roseofilum sp.
TTGAGGCGGCAGTATTAGGTGGGGAGACGATTACTTATAGTTATGATGAGGTGGGAAATCGGATTTCTGCTGGCGCTCGCAGTTATGTTTATGATGATAATGACCGGTTGATTCAGGTGAAGGAGAAGGGTGAGAAGACGATTTACTATGATTATGATGATAATGGCAATTTAATCGAGCGCAGACAGCAAGGAACGGCGACGATTGAGTATGTTTGGGACGACCAAAATCGCTTGGTAAAAGTTGAGGAGAATGGTCAACAGATTGTTAAGTATGAGTACGATGATGATAATATTCGCGTTTCTCAGACGGTAGATGGTCAGAAAACGAGCTTTTTATTGGATAAGAATCGTCCTTACGACCAGGTGTTGGCTGAGTTTGTTGATGGGGAGGAAGTGGCGAGTTATGTGTATGGTTTGGATCTGATTTCTCAAGAGAGAAATGGGGATGATTGGTTCTATTTTGTGGATGGGTTGGGTAGTACGAGAGGACTGACTGATAGCAGTGGTGAGGTTACGGATGCGTATTGGTATGATGCTTATGGCAATTTGGTGGAGAGGGTTGGCAATAGTGAGAATGATTATTTATTTGCTGGGGAGCAGTTTGATGAGGGGTTGGGACAGTATTATTTAAGGCAGAGGTATTATGATGCGACGACGGGGAGGTTTACGCGACGGGATACTTATGAAGGGCGTTTAGAGGAATCTATTAGTCTGCATAAGTACTTTGTATGCTCATGGGAATCCGGTAAGTTATGTAGATCCGAGTCGATTATCTCTAGCAATGCCATTTGGTGGTGTTTATAAAGATACAAGGAATTGGATTAATTTATTCCGATCTAGAATGTTCGTATGATACCGATCCCTCTTGGATACTTAGAAGTATACATAACAGTGACTTTGACTTTGCTCAAATTGATTTATTGGGTGATATAGGAGATTCATGGAATTTTCTAAAAGAAAAATGTCCGAATTTTCCTGACGAACTTCAAATCTCTGATATCAATGATATTGCCAGGGAAAATGCTTGAACAAGTGAACTTGAGGTAAAACTGTTGTAAATCCGATTCGGCACTCTCATACCATTTCTCTTTAATTTTGCCACTCATGATTTCTATTGAGGTAATTGTCTGAGAGTATTTATTAAGCGCAATATCATGGAGAAATAGTATCAGATCGCTCTGTGGCGCGATCATGCTCCAATTGGGCACTGTTAGCTCTGTCTCGCTGCAACTCCTTTTCCTGTTGTTGGCGATCGCGTCTTCTCTTGATTCTACTTTAAGTTAGGCGATCGCACTATCTCTAAAAAGAATACCAGAGTTGAGGGCGATCGCACTTTTGGTGATGTCGAAAAGTGACAGAAAAGGTGTCTTGTTGATTTCTTGTCGGAGGAATAGATTAATTGTCCATAACTTCCTCTAACTGGGCGGTTTTCACCCGGAATTGTCGGGTTTGATTGCCCCGTTTTACCTGAATGGATAAGGATGTACCTAAACCACTTTGATCGACGATCCGCTGCAATTTATCTACCGTTTTAATCGGTTGATTATCAATAGCAATGATAACATCCCCTCGACGTAAACCCGCATCAGCCGCAGGAGTATCTGGAATCACTTTCATGACTAAAACTCCTTCAATTTCGGGCAAGAATAAGGGAGCGTTGGGGTCACGATTATTTTCCTTGGCTAACTCTGGGGTTAGGTTGACAATTTGCACGCCAATGTAAGGATGGGCGACTTTTTCTCCTTTCGTGAGTTGTCCTTGAATGGTTTTGGCTTTATTAATGGGAATGGCAAATCCAATTCCGGTAGCATTGGCGCGAATAGCGGTATTAATTCCAATCACTTCGCCTTGGTCGTTGAGCAGGGGACCGCCGGAATTTCCGGGGTTAATCGCCGCATCAGTTTGGATAAAGTCTACCCGTTTATCGGGAATGCCGACTTCTGAAGAGGGGCGATTAAGGGTGCTGATAATACCGAGAGTGACGGTGTTATCTAAGCCTAGGGGGTTGCCTACAGCGATCGCCCAATCGCCGACTTGTACGCGATCGGAATCGCCCAAGGGAGCCATCGGTAATTGCCCTTGGGGGTCGTCAATTTCCACTACAGCTAAGTCCGTAACCCGATCGGTGCCTAAAACGTTGCCTTCAAAGGAGCGACCATCTTTGAGAGTCACTTGTACGCGGTCTGCACCACTCACCACATGGGCATTGGTCAGAATAATTCCATTCGAGTCGATAATAAATCCTGAGCCTTGGCCCCGTTGCAGTTCTTCACGGGGTGCAGTATTAAAAAACTCTTCACCAAAAAAACGTTGAAAGAAGGGATCGGTCATAAAGGGGTCTATATTCCGTACAATGGTACGCTCCGTATCAATCCGAACGACTGCGGGGCCAACTTGATTCACGGCACTCGTGACAAAATTGTTGGCTCCCGGCTGAGGCACTTGGAGAGCCAGTGCAGAGGGTGCGGCAAAGTTGAGGAACAGGGTCAACAGAGACATGGAAAGTAGAAATAAAATGTTCCCTTGGACTCCACTTATGGAACATTTTCTAGACAATAAACGCATAATCAACCATCAAAATTACTATGTACAACATTGGGTAATATCGTAACTCGCTGGGTGGGTATTGATAACCCGATGAGGTAAGGAAGAGGCAATAGAGGATGGGAGTAGGGACAAAATTTTTTTGTCTCTACCCAACCGACAAATTTTTTCCAGGGAAAAATGGTTTACCTCTTACCCACTACCGATTACTTGATAAATTTTAACGGGTGCGGTGCGACCTTTGAGGGAGACCGATCCGATCGCCTGGGTCGGAAATTGCCCCTTGATTTTTTCATAGGTTTCTTCACTAATCAGGATGCGACATAAGCCGCCATCTAAGGTTTTATCATAACTTTCTAAACGAGCCGCAACATTAACACTATCGCCAATGGTGGTATAGTTCATCCGTTGGTCGGAACCGAGGGAACCCGCGACCACTTCGCCGGTAGCGATACCCACCCGCATCGCTACAGTCGGTAGTCCGGAAGCTTTCCAAGCACGGTTGAGCGATCGCAGTGTTTTTCCCATTTCTACAGCACACTGTACCGCTAATTGGGCATCTTGGGCGATCGCCTCGGTCGTGGTGCTGGGAATAGGAACCCCAAAAACCGCCATCACCGCATCGCCAATAAATTTATCCACTACCCCATCATAGTTTAAGACAATATTGACCATGGCATTCATATATTGATTTAACCAAACCATCAGGGTTTCCGGGTCTATACTTTCGCTAATGGTCGTAAAACCTTGCAAGTCCGTAAATAAAACCGTAGCCGTTAGTTTTCGTCCCGTTAGTTTCCCTTCATTGAGCAGTTGGTGTCGGTCTCTCCAAACGGCTTGGGCAATTTTAGGTGTCACGTGGCGTTCAAATAAATGCATAATGGTTTGTCGGTTATGGCGCTCTAACAAGCCAATATAAGCTGTAATTGAAATGGCTGCCCCGAATAGTGCAACTAGGGGAGGAAATACAGGTAACCACCAACCCAATAGAAATGCTCCATACGTGATTAAGGTTAAACCAAAACCACAGAAAAACACGCCGATCATTTTCCAACGGATACGCAAGAAAATCCAGCCTAAAATAGCCCCCCAAGTTGACCAAAATCCAATCCAAAGGCCTTCTTCGAGTTCTGACCAAAACTGGATTTGGGGACGGCCATCTAAAGCTGCGCTAATGATGTGACTGGCCAGATCTGCATGAATTTCAACCCCGGAACGAATACCCCCTTCTTGGAAACTATAGCCAAAGGGAGTAATGAAGCGGTCATTGAGACTTGCTGCTTTTCCACCAATGAGGACAATGCGATCGCGCATCAGATCGGGGAGGAGGCGATCGTCTAAAACATCACTGAGGGTTACTGTTTCAAATAATTGACAAGGCTGCTGGGAAAGCAAACAAAACCGAGGGCGAAAATTTAACATAATCTGATAGCCTCCGGTATCTGCATTCACATACCCGCCATCATTGGGTTGGAGGGGGCTAAAAATAGCTTTTCCCAAGCCTACCTTACCCCTGTGGGCATCGAGCATCTCTAATTCAACGCCCTCATCTTGCAGGTAATCCAAAGCCAATCGAGTCCCCAATCCATAAAACGTTTTACCGCCACTATCGCGAACTGACAATAACATCCGTCTAATTTTGCCATCACCATCCAGAATCAAATCGGCGGCTGAAACTTGATTGAGTTCCTCTAAAACCGGGGAAGAAGCCACCGACTCTCCCAGGCGATCGCCCTCAATTTTGGCAATCCCAATTAAGTTTGGGGTATTTCTAGCGACCTCCACAAACTGCTGATAACCCGGTTCTACAGGCAAATCTCGATACAGATCCAAGCCGATCGCCCTAGGATTTTGGGACTGGATTTTCTCAATTAATTGAGTCAAAACTCGATCGGATAGGGGCCATTTTTGCATTTGCTGAATATCCGATTCTGTAATGCCTACAATTACAATTCTTTCATCCATCGGTTCTATGGGTCGCCAGCGGAAAAATTGGTCTAATGCTGCCCATTCTAAAAGTTGGAATACTCCGATCATTCGCAATCCAATAACCGCTAATGCCATGCTCGGAGCAATCAGAATAACCCCTCTCCATTCTTCCCAATTTTGTTGGATTTTTTTCCACATATATAGCCAGAGGACTAAGGCTGACAACAATTAACGATTGAAGATTCTAGAATTAAGGGGTCAATATCAGTGATTTGATTTTGCAAGAAATGCTTCCATGTTTTTTGCAATTTATCATTGTTGGGATGCTTTTCCAATTGTTCATATAAAACACTCAAGGTGTCGAACCAAATCCCTTCTTTAGCATAGGTGATTATCATTTCCATAACCGAAGAAGCCTCTACTTTTTGCTGGAGGGTTTCATCCACTGCAATTTTTTTGATCCATCCGGAAGACGGAAAAGCAAAGGAGGGTTCACTGCCTGGAGTAACTTGGGGACATTGTAAGTAAATTGCCCATTCATAATATTGGTCATTTTCCAATTTCCCTTCCAAGGGAATTCTTATAATTCCGGGTTTCTGGGGAATATCAATCACCCGCTCATCAATAATTTGTCCATTGGGATAAGGTTGATTATCCGTGACAATAAATTCAATTTGAGTGGCCACGGTGTCCGGGATATAAACAAAAAAGTCAGGAGAAGGATCGACGGTTAAGCCATACTTAATTCCTTGAATTGTTCTGGGGACTAATACGGTAACCGGCATTTCATGGGGTAAACATTTAGGGCCTCGACTGGCTCCCCCAACCGTTTCACGGGGGGCCCCTTGACCTGGAGGCGGTTCAAAGTCAATTTGTAGTACTTCTTCTAAAAGGCGACTCCCTCCACCTACGGTTTCATTGGGTCTCCCAGCGCCAGGGGGAGGTTCAAAATTGTGGTCTGTGGGCAGTTGGGCTAGAGAAGCTTGGGGGAGAGAGAAGGCTCCAGTTACAAAGGCCGCATAGCAGCTCAGGTAGATTAAGGTTCTAGAAAAAGGCTGAAACATGGTAAAGAGCGCTTCGCGCTGGTAAGGGGTAATGGGTCATGGAAAAACGCTACATAGCACTTTGTGCTAAGGAATAGGGAATAGCTTGTATGGCTTAGGGTCTAAGGCTTCAAGCTGTACTCCTCTAGAAGAGAGAAGTGCTATATATCTGGAAAATGAGTCAGAATATCTGGAAAATGAGTTCCTAAAGATGGCTCCTATTACTGTTATATCTTGTTGACCGACCCACATCTGGACTCTCTGGAGTGCTGAGAGTATCTTCTTGAGAAGAAGGGTGTGATATCGTTAGGTTGGGTCAGGAGTTGAACAAAGGATACTACAACAATACAATGCCGAATTACTCCCTACTTACAAAGGTTTCGTATGTTATCGGGCCAATATTGATTATCGTTAGTCATATTGGATCGTTCATGGTTTTACTCACTGGCTTATCTTGGGGTGCGATCGCCTGGATTATTTTTTTATATTTCATCCGAATGCTGGCTACGACAGGCATTTACCATCGACTGCTTACCCACAAAAGCTATCAAGCTAATCCTTTTATTCTCTGGTTAGGATGTATAGTCGGTGCATCGGCTGGACAAATGGGCCCAAGTTGGTGGAAAGCTCACCATCTGTGTCATCATCAATATGCCGAACAAGACCTCGATCCCCACTCTCCCCATGCACCCTATGAGGGAATGCGTGGATTTTATTGGTCTCAAGGGGGATGGTTGCTCTCTAAAAATTTCTTCCCTGCTCAACTACCGAGTGATGTGGAAAATAATCTTCCCTTAAGGATACTCGATCGCTTACATTTTCTGCCTCTGGTTGCCCTAGGAGTCGTTTCTTATGCGATCGGTGGCTGGGAATATTTGGGTGCGTTTTTCCTGAGTACTACCTTACTTTTCCATGGGGTACAAACAGTTAATTCATTTTGCCATATTACCGGCTCTGAATACTTTGAAACCAATGATTTGAGCCGCAATAATGGCTGGGTGGCGTTTCTCACGTTAGGGGAAGGCTGGCATAATCTTCATCATGCGTTTCCTTCCTCAAGTCGCCATGGCATTATGCTCCGTGAAGATAAGGTGATTTATCTGCCCGATCCTACTTATGCATTTATTAAAATGCTAGAGTTTCTCAAGTTGGCTTCTAAACCGAGAATACCGAGTGAAACAGCGCTTTTAAAACGCTCGAAGAAGGAGCCAGAGTTACCGGTTTTAGTGGAAACTTAGGTTAATTATTTCTTGATGAAGCGGTGCTTATAGCGCTTCGGGCTAGGCAAAAGGTAAAAGTTTTGTTTTACAAGATTTTTACCTTTAGAGGGGTAATATAACAAGGGGCTTAAGCTCCTTGTCTCTATTCCCTATTCCCCATTCCCTATTCATAGAAATTGCCGTAAATCGAATTCTGGGGTGGATTCTTGGGGATGCTGGTGTTTGAGCAACATCAGGGGGAGATGATGAGTGATATCAATAATTCCGCGCAACTCGTCTTGTAGGATTTGTAGCCCTCCATTGGCATAGTCTTCGAGGATTTGAATTTGACTGGCGATCGCCTCTGGAGAGGAAAGGGAAAGAACGCTAACGTCCTCCGTTTTGGCGATCGCCAATAGGCGAATGGTGCGATCGTATCCCCGCGATCGAAAAACCTCCCAGGCAATGGGAGCGGGTTCCTTAGCAATAACATCATTCAGGGGAACCACTTGATTACGGTGATATCCTAGAGTAGCCGCAAACATCACCACATCTGCATAGGTTTCAAACGGTGCATTATCTTCGTTAGATTCAACCAACCGCTTGACTAACTCTCCCTTATCCTTCGCTAATCGAATGCGGTATCCTGCCATCCTACCTTGTCCCAGATCGTTCTATGCTTTCTGAAAGCCTAAACCATGATCTTTGGCGTAACGTTCCATAAAGCGCATAAACCGATCCCACTTCGCCTCTCCTTCCATCACATATAAGGCTTCCACAGTCGTGGGTTTACCATCAATAAACTTAGCCTTTACTTCTCGACTGACAATTTCCCCTTCTTCATCAATCAGATGTAACCCAGTGACTTCATCCGTATTGCCTTCCTTAAAAACGGTGGGATCGGAAAAAATAAATGTTGCTGTACCACTACTTTTATTTTTAGCACGAGTCAGACGCACTTCAGGAACATCCTTTTCTGTGATTCCTCTGGTTAACTGGATTTCTGCCATATTTTTGTGATTTAGGGTAATTCAAACGAATTGCAGGTGTTTTACTATCATGTCAGTACCAGGGAAGTTGTGCAACTATAGTCCTTCGCGCTGGGGAATGGGGAAGGGAATAGGGAATGGTGAAAACCGGGTTTTTCCCTATTCTCCAGTTTGTTGATAAAAGGGCTGGATTAATTCGGCTTTGACTGGCGATCGCTTTAATTCTCGCACTAAACGCTCGGCTTGATGGAGATAGAGCGGTTTCGGTAAAATTTGGGGTAGGTTATTCATCCCTCGGTCTAGGAAGATAAAATAGAACTTGTCGCTTAGTGGTATTGATGTCTTGAAGCGATCGCGTATTATACCATCGATGACCCTCTTCAAGTTCAAAGCTCATCATCGGCTTCAGCAATTAAACTCTTGCAGTGATGGGCTTTGACTCTACTCCCTACCCATTATAAATCAGTTACTCACACATATTTTACACAAAACCACTTCACTACTAAGAGGGGGAATGAGACAGATAGGACTTACGCAGATCGATCCATACAATTCTCTATAAAGCAGGTAAAGATTTACTCAATTATTACTCGTAGTTTCACTGCATAATAGCTGTCCTAACTAACTCATTTACTGCTGTGGTTCATGATGTCTCCCACTTGCAAGCGGGAGCCATTCATAAAATCGCTTCCCAATTGCGCCCGTTTTCCAGCTAATTGCACTTGATGCAAAACTAACAACCCTTGTCCAGTTTTCACCACTGGGCCAAATCCTTTGGCAAGAAAAACAACTTCTCCCACTTGGGTATCATCCAAGTCCATATGTTGTAAATTCTGTTCTAATGCCGTCAACTCTTCAGGCAATTCTAATCCTTGATCCATCATTAAGGGAGAAGTTTCCATGACCTTCAATAGGCGATCGCGAAATTGAGCAATGCAAGACGGAAAAAATGCCCGCACTTGGTTATGTAACTCTAGGGCACTGCGTTGCCAATCTAACTCATAATCCGGTTTACTAATCAAAGGTGCATAGGTCGCTAAATCATTATCCTGGGCAATGGGGGTAATCTGCTGTTGATCGAGTGTTAACAAAGTGTCGATTAATAAATCTGCGCCCATCTGAGCTAACCGTTCGGCTAGAGTATGGGCATTGTCCCTTAAACGAATGGGGGTCACTGACTTAAGCAACATATCTCCGGTATCCATTCCCTTATCCATAAGCATAGTAGTAATACCGGTTTCCCTTTCCCCATGATAGAGACACCATTGGATGGGAGCGGCTCCCCGATATTGAGGTAAAATTGAGCCATGGACATTCACGCATCCGAGTCTAGGCATATTCAGAATCTTGAGGGAAAGAATTTGACCGTAGGCAACCACCACAAACACATCAGCCTGCATTTGCTCTAATTCCTGTAATGTCAAGGAATCTTTCTTAATTCGCTCAGGTTGCCAAACCGGTAAATTCTCCCTCAGAGCAATGGTTTTCACAGCAGAGGGGATGGCTTTACCCCCTCGACCTCGACGTTTATCTGGTTGGGTGACAACGCCCAGAACTTTGAAGTGTGGATCGGATAATAATCGCTCTAGGGTAGGGACAGCAAAGGCAGGTGTACCAAAAAAAATAACTCTCATGGGTTACGGTTCTGTATGATGTTTGAGAAACGGTTAAGGATTGGACAATGGTTACGTTATTGTTTTAAGTTACCGGAGGATATCGTTCACAACCCATGTTCTAGACTTTCAATTCTATATCCATTCTCGATCGCTCAAGTCTGACTCACGCTTTCAGTTTAAACTCTATGGCTTATTGTCGTCGGTATTTCCGGTTCTATTCCCATATTCTGCAACGGGAAATGGAAGTCTTGCATTTTGGGGACTCTGGCTATCCCATGTTGTTGTTTCCTTCAAGCAATGGACGCTTTTTCGATCCAGAAGACCGGGGTTTAATAGCGGCTCTGGGGCGGCATTTGGATATGGGCTGGACTCAGGTGTTTTGTTTAGATACCTTGGACTGGGAAACACTTTTAGCTCCAGGATTAACGATTCAGGAACGCCGTCAGCGCTGGTTATTGTTAGAGAAACATTGGTATAAGGAGTTTATACCCTATGCTTGTGATGAAGCCCAAAATGATTTTTTAGTGGCCGCTGGCTGTTCTTTGGGTGCAACCCATGCGTTAAATTTGGCTTTGCGCTATCCAAATATTGTCCGCCGCTGTATTTCTATGTCGGGAACCTATGATTTAAGCAAGCTGCCTGGGATTGCGCAGTTGAATTCCGAAGAAACCACTAAGGAGTTGCATTTTATTAATCCAGTCGCCTACATGGCTAATATGAACCGCGATCGCTGGTTAGAGTTAGGAGGAGCCAATACTGACCTGAAATTACTCACAGCTCAACATGACCACTGTCTCTCCGATTATCTACGCTTGTGTGATATTTTTAATCGCAATGGCATTCCCCATCATTTAGAAATTTGGGATGGGGGCCATGATTGGTCAATTTGGCAAGCACAACTAGCAGCGTTTGCCTAACCCAATTCCACAGATTTCTTCTAGACTAAACATCGAGCAAAGAAGGAGTTTCTGGTTCGCACTTTTAGCCTACTCCCTTTGCTCCTCATGATTTATCGCGAACGATCGCCGTCTGAACCTAAACTGAAAAATGGATAGGGGCAAACGACTGTTTGCCCCTATCCATTTGTCGATCCTTGAGGATGGCTATCGGTGAAATTAGGCGATCGCCGCCATTTTCACCTCACTATTGGCCAATAACTCTTGCAGTTCATCAGAATCAACCGTTTCCCGCTCCACTAGCATTTGTGCCAATTGGTCGAGGACAGCGCGATTATTGACTAACACTGCCTTAGCGCGGCGATAGGCTTGGTCTACCAGATTCCGCACCTCATCATCAATAGCGGCTGCCGTTTCTTCCGAGAAATCCCGCTCGGCTGCAATATCGCGACCCAGGAACATATTGCCTTGCTGACGACCTAATGCGACCGGTCCGAGGCGATCGCTCATGCCGAAACGAGTCACCATTTGCCGAGCCACCCGTGCCACCTGTTGCAAGTCATTGGATGCACCAGTGGTCACTTCTTCATCACCAAAGACAATCTCTTCAGCCAAACGACCGCCCAGAGCAACCGCCATCTGGTTTTGCAGATAAGAACGGCTGTATAATCCGGAATCCATGCGCTCTTCACTCGGTGTGAACCAAGTCAAACCTCCAGCACGGCCGCGAGGAATAATGCTAATTTTCTGTACGGGATCGTAATCTGGCATCAAAGCGCCCACCAAAGCATGGCCAGCTTCATGATAGGCAACCAATTCCTTGCGTTTTTCACTCATAACCCGGTCTTTTTTCTCGGGGCCAGCCAGAACGCGGTCAATAGCATCATTGACTTCATCCATGGAAATCTCAGTTAAATTGCGACGAGCCGCTAAAATGGCTCCCTCATTCAAGAGATTGGAGAGGTCTGCACCGGTAAATCCAGGAGTCCGACGGGCAATTTTTTCCAGATCCACATCAGGGGATAGGGTTTTGCCCCGGGAATGAACATTAAGAATTTCTAAGCGTCCAGCATAGTCGGGACGGTCTACGACCACCTGACGGTCAAAGCGACCGGGACGCATCAAGGCGGCATCGAGAACATCAGGACGGTTAGTTGCCGCAATAATGATAATTCCGGTATTGCCTTCAAAGCCGTCCATTTCGGTCAGCAATTGGTTCAGGGTTTGTTCGCGCTCGTCATTGCCACCACCTAAACCTGCACCCCGTTGACGACCAACGGCATCAATTTCATCGATAAAGACGATACAGGGAGCATTGGCTTTGGCTTGTTCAAACAAATCCCGGACGCGGGACGCACCAACTCCGACAAACATTTCAACAAACTCAGAACCCGATATGGAGAAAAAGGGAACTCCTGCTTCACCTGCAACTGCTTTTGCCAGTAGAGTTTTACCCGTTCCAGGAGGGCCAACTAAGAGGACACCTTTGGGGATTTTAGCGCCCACTGCCGTGAAGCGATCGGCGTTTTTCAAGAAGTCTACGACTTCTGTTAACTCTAATTTGGCTTGTTCAATCCCAGCCACATCTCCGAAGGTGACTTGGGTTTGGGGTTCCATTTGCACCCTAGCCTTCGATTTCCCAAAGTTCATCGCCTGAGAGCCAGGGCCATTTTGGGCCCGTCTGAGGAGGAAAAAGACCCCTACCACCAGCAAAATCGGGATAAACAGACTACTTAAGGCCCGCACCCAAGCCCCATCATCACTGGGAGGTAAAACTGAGATATCAACATTATTGTTCGTGAGAATGTTGAGTAGATCTGGATCGTTGGGAAGGTTAACCAGAATCTTATCGCCATTTTCTGCGGTCACTAGCGCTCTGGTACGGTCAGCACTGAGGTTGACCCGCTCTACCCGTTGGCTCTCAACTTCATCAATCAGTTGACTGTAGGGCCAGGTTTGGGTGGGTTGGGGTTGTTGGTCAAACAACGCTGTTCCCAAGGCAATGACGACGATCGCCAGTAAAGCATATAGTCCTGCATTTCTCCACCGTTTGTTCACGCCTATTCGATCCTCCTGTTGTGTTTTAGGGTATTTAGGACGGTTCTTGTTTATGATTATTAATCTTATATTAACGAATATTACGAAACTGTGACCGATCGGTTGGCTAATTGGGAATGGAGATCGCCCTACATCCACAGTTTAATCAGGGATTGCCCATTTGAAAAATTCCCCGATCGGGGGTCAGTGATAGATCGGATCGGTGTGGGGAGTGTGGAAAACCCTACCGCGATCGCAAGAGGAAGTCCTGAAGCTCAAGGGCGATCTCGCTGAGTTTGTATCGCCTCAACAGTAACAATCGCTCGAGTGATATCTCATAACTCCAGTAGGGCAAGAATTACCGTGATTTCAATTTCATTTGAATACTGAAGATGTGATGGTATTGTATACAGATGGGATTACGGAAGCGGAAATTTATTGGCGAGTATAAGGTGTTTGATGATATTACTGTGGTGGTTTTGACGTAACGATGAAGAAATTTGAACATCCGATCGCGCTGGAAAGTTTTGCCACGATCGATCGCGAGATTGGCCCCCATACTTTAAATGCTCAGGAATATGCGATCGCCCGTCGTGTCATTCACACCACTGCCGATTTTGAATTCAAAGACTTACTTAACTTTAGTCCCACAGCCATTCAATCTGGTATCGATGCCCTTCGCCAACAGTATCCCATTATTACCGATGTCTCGATGGTGAGCAGAGGAATTCACGGTTTAGTCACTCAAACCTTTAATAATCCTCTCTGGGTCGCAGTCGAAGCAGCACCTGAAGCGGAACCAGGAAAAACCCGCACAGAAACGGGAATGCTTCATTTAGCCCGTCAGTTTCCAAATGGCATTTTTGTAATTGGAAACGCACCTACAGCTCTATTAGCCCTATGTGAGGAGATCGAACAGGGTAGGGTGCAACCGGCTCTAGTCATCGGCGCTCCTGTGGGATTTGTGTCTGTGGTGGAAGCGAAATCTCGTTTAGCACAATTGGCAGTTCCCCAAATTGTGGTAAATGGGCGTAAGGGCGGATCGCCAGTGGCGGCAGCTATTGTTAATGCTTTGATCCATCTGGCGTAGGGAAACAGATGAATCAGATTAATGTTGTGGGTATTGGCTTAGAGGGCGCATCTGGACTGTCGGTAGTGGTGCAAGAAATCGTCGATCGCGCAACGGTATTGGTGGGTAGCGATCGCCACTTGGCTTATTTTCCCCAACACTTAGCCCAGCGCCTCAGCTTAAACGACATCTCCCAAACCCTACACCAGGTTAAAGAGCGCCTCAGCTCAGAAACTATCGTCATCCTGGTTTCTGGTGACCCCCTATTTTTTGGTCTCGGACGACTATTGCTTACCTATTTTCCGCCAGAGCAATTATGCTTTCATCCCCATCTCAGTTCCGTTCAACTTGCCTTTAGTCGGGTGAAAGTCCCTTGGCAAGGAGCGACAATCATTAGTATCCATGGTCGAGAGTTCGATCAATTGGTGAGGGCGCTGCAAAAAGGCGCTTCTCCCATCGCCGTATTGACCGATCCGCTCCATAGTCCAGGAGCGATCGCCCATCTATTATTGAATGTAGACAGCCCCACCTATTATGACTTCTGGGTGTGTGAAAACCTAGGAGGAAGCGATGAGCGCATCCAAAACTTATCCCCTCAAGAAGCCTTGATGCGGACGTTTGCGCCCCTGAATATTACGATCTTGGTAGAGAAACCCCAAGATCGTTCCATTGATTTAAATGCCTTACCCGCCCTCGGCATACCCGATCGCCAATTCTACAGTTTCGGCGATCGACCTGGCTTAATCACCAAGCGGGAAATCCGTCTTCTCATCCTAGGAGAACTCGGTCTACAACCCAAGCAAGTCATCTGGGATATTGGTGCTGGAACGGGTTCCGTCTCCGTGGAAATCGGACGTTTAGTCCCCACAGCCCAAATTTATGCCATTGAAAAAACGGCTGCTGGAATTCAACTAATTCAAAATAATGCTCGGCGCTTTGCCCTCTCGAATATCGTCTCTATTCAAGGCAAAGCACCCGACATTTTACGTCAAATTCCTGCCCCTCACCGGGTGTTTATTGGCGGTACTGGAGATTCTTTAGAGGGAATTTTAGCCTGTTGTTTAGCCACCTTGTTACCTGGGGGTAAAATAGTCATGGCCCTAGCTACATTAGAGCATCTACAAGAGGCGATCGCCTGGATCGATCGCCTCCAATTGACCTATCGGGTGCTACAAGTCCAGGTCTCCCGCTCACTTCCCGTAGGCCGATTTACCCGTTTTGCTCCTCTCAATCCTGCCATCCTCCTGACGATTGAACCCTTTGATTCAACTGCCAAAATGGCCCATTAATCCCAGAATTAAGCCCGTTATCCCCAAAATCAAAATCCCCACCAGGCCACTTAAGGGTTCTCCGTTTATACCCGTTACCCATTCGGGCCAGGAACGATCGGATTTTGGCTTTAAAATTTGGGTTGTATCTAAACTGATTAATCCCCAGATCCAACCCCCATGAAGTCCCCAAGCTAACCCCAAACTTCCTCCATCGACCCAACGGGCCAGCACTAAAACTAGGCCCATCAAGGCCAGTCCAGGGACTTGGATTAAACTGCCCTTAAAATCCCAAATTAGATGGGAAAGGGCAAAGATTAAACTCGAAAGGATAGCCGCCCATACCAGCCCCATATCCCCTTGCAGTTCGGTCAGCAAAAATCCCCGAAATACGGTTTCTTCTATGACACCGATCCATAAACTTAGGGCTAAAATTGAGCCGAGTGTGGGTAGGAAAGAGGCGGCAATCGCTTCGGGTTGCCATGCCAAGGTTCCCCAGACTACCTGCAAGCCATAGGCAATAAATAATGTCAGGATGCTCAGAGCCAGACCTGCCATTAGCGAAACGAAAACTGACCGATCTAGCCCTAAACCATAGTTAGAAATCGGCTGCTTCTCTATCCAAACTATTGCCCCTAACAACAAGGGAACCAAAAGGTATAGGGGCATTAGTAAGGACAGTTTTTGTTGGGGATCTAAGGGATGGGGAGGATGCCATTTCAGATGACGAGCAATAGGAATGGCGATCGGTAACCACAATGTTACCCACAGGGCAAAAAAAGCAAAACTCTTAAGAATTCCTGAACTGGGGTGAAGATGGGATGACCATCTAGAAACAAATAGAGAAAACATAACTCCCGATCCAGACGTAGATGCTCGCACGCTTACAGAGATTTAGACTGTCTCGGACATGAAACGCTCTGTACTGAGGTTCGTTATCAAAGGCTCAAACCCTCAGTAAAACGAGCTTTTGCCTTTTGCCTATTTCCTTTTACCTAGCACAAAGCCCTATACTCTTTCGTCTGGATTTTAGCTAGGGTTAATCCGGCTCAGATCCATTTTTATCATCATTCTCATCCACTTGAATTAAGTGAATGTGTTTGTAGCCCAATTTAATCTCAAATTCATCCCCTTTCTTCAGCCCCATGGCTTCCGTATAAGTAGAACCAATCACAATTTGGCCATTTTTATGAACACTGACACGATAAGTTGGCTCGCGTCCCCGGCCATCTTTAGATTTCCCTGGATCGAGATCGATGCCTCTGGCGGCTAATACGGCATCATAGAATGCCCCTAAATTAACCCGGATATCATCCCCTTTTTTTGCAGAGTTATAGTACCCACAATATTTGGCCCTTTCTCTACGGGATAGGTGGGAGAGTTCGCTGACTTTTTGAAGCAACGCTTTCCCTGTATAGGGTGCTTCTGGAAGTGGTAAATCCTTTTCGCTCATTTGGATACCTTATTTTTCGGTGGACTTGAACAAAACAGACCCAATTTCAGAGCTATAACTGTACGACCCTGAAGAAACTTGCTTCAGAGTTGGTTGGACTGACTCTTGGGTTGGTCTGGGTCAGGTTTTTTCTGACAGACTTAACAAGTATATTACACAATTATAGTGAATTTTTGAAGTTTTTTTTTATTTTTTTTCATCGTTTTGGGAAAGAATCCGTTTACTCTTTCTTGAACCCTTTAGGATCATCCCCCCTATCCCCATTGGGCAAGGAGGAAAAAAGCTCGGTTCAATTATGAGAAGATTGAGGAAAACCTGAGTAGGATTAAACGGGTTCAAGCCATATCAAGACCAGTCGATCGCCAAGGTCTGTCAATCAATACCAGGAAGAACGGTAGAATGATAAGGTCATCCCTTGACCTGCTCAAGCAAACCTCTAAAGTCATGGAAGTTGTTTTTCAGATTATTCGCCAAGAGCAAAAGAGCGCCCCAACAGTTCAGCGCTATACATTAGATGTCGATCCGAGTGAAACCATCTTAAGTTGTCTCAACCGCATTAAATGGGAATTTGATGGTACTCTTGCCTTCCGTAAAAATTGCCGAAATACAATTTGTGGCAGTTGTGGAATGCGAATTAATGGCCGTTCGGCACTCGCGTGTAAAGAAAATGTGGGGGGTGAACTCAGCGCGACTGCTCAAGCTGATTCTCCCCCCACCATTACCATTGCTCCGTTGGGGAATTTCCCCGTTATTAAGGATTTGGTGGTCGATATGCAATCATTCTGGGACAACTTAGAAAAGGTCGATCCCTATGTGAGTACTGCCTCAAGATCGGTTCCAGAACGGGAGTTTCTGCAAGCGCCTGAAGAGCGATCGCAACTGGATAAAACGGGTAACTGTATTCTCTGTGGCGCTTGCTATTCTGAATGTAATGCGGTGGAAGTCAATCCGGATTTTGTTGGCCCCCATGCCCTAGCTAAAGCCTATCGTATGGTTGCCGATACCCGTGATAGTCAAACCTCAGAGCGATTAGATCGATATAATGATGCGACTGATGGCGTTTGGGCCTGCACCCGCTGCCTCTATTGTGATACGGTTTGTCCCATGGAGGTCAATCCTTTAGAGCAAATTAGTAAAATTAAAGGAGAAATTCTCGATCGCCAGACAGCCGAATCTAGCCGCCCGATCCGCCATCGTAAGGTTCTTGTGGATATGGTTAAAGAAGGCGGTTGGGTCGATGAGCGGCAATTTGCACTTAAAGTAGTCGGTAATGCCTTTCGAGATCTTAAAGGCCTGTTGAGCCTTACACCCGTTGGCTTACGATTGTTAGCACGGGGCAAGTTCCCCTTTACGTTTGAGCCTTCAGAAGGCACGTCCGAAGTGCGATCGCTCATTGAAGCGGTTCAAACCTTAGAATCCTCAAAGGGAGTAGGGAGTGGGGAGTAGGCAGTAGGGAGGACACGGAGACACGGAGACACGGAGATGGGAGGATGGAGAAATTACCTTTTCTATTGCCTTTTGCCTATTACCTCTCCTAGATTACAGCCTTAACTTGCGACTAATACTTATGACCCATTACCAGCGCAAAGCGCTTATCACTTATGACTTCTGATGAAATGCCTGAATCCCCCCCAGAATTAACCCCCGAAATCCCCGAATCACCCCCAGAACCTGCCACACCAGAGCCTAACCCTTCCGAAACCTCTTTTGGCTGGACAACCTACGCCGAACAACTCAACGGCCGATTTGCCATGATCGGTATTATTCTCCTGCTCATTTTAGAATGGGTCAGTCAACAAACGTTCTTTGAATGGATTGGCTGGCAGTAAAGGAATAGGGGGACGGGGAGGCGCGGTAAACTCCCCATTCCCTTGCCTATTCCCTACTCTATCCGTTCTCCCAAACGGTTATAGACAAAAATATCCCATTGCCCCTTAGCATTGGCTTCAAAGACGATTCGAGAACCATCAGCATTTAACATTGGATGCTGTACTTGAGTATTTAAACTACGAGTGAGATTACGTAATTGCCGCAGAGATCGGTCATACAGATAAATATCAGTTTCCCCCTGACGGTTACCGGCAAAGGCTATATAGCGACCATCTACGGAGACATCGGGATGGGAGGCAATCATATCTAAGGAATTGAGACCGGGCAAATCGATTAAACGGCGTTCCACTAAATCATACAGATAAATATCTTGACTGAAGCTGCGATCGGAAGCAAACACCAGATAACGACCGGCTACATGGGGGTCAGATTCACTATAGGCACTATTGAGACTTTTCCCATTGGGATCGTAGGGTTCTGCCAGCACTTGAGGATAGCTACACCCCATCAAGTTACCAAGAACCACTAGCATAGAAAGCCAAAGAATAGTAGCTCTTTTCTGACACTTGGATCGATTATCCATTCCCCATTACCTATTACCTATTACTAGGGCGTAGCACTATACTGGGCCATCCGGAATATCTAATTCAATATTTGGGCCGCGATCGATCGTTTCAATATCCCATTGCCCCCGACGATCAGTTTCAAAAACCACATAACGGCCATCTGGGCTAATGCTGGGATTGCGTACCCAACCTGGATAAGCCAAGGTGAGCGCTTCTTGTCTTTTCGTCACTCGATCGTAAAGAATGATTTCTGGTTTGCCGCGAATACTACTGAGGTAGACAATGTAGCGGGCATTGTAGCTAATACTGGGAGATTCAATGATGGCGTTGGGTTGATTCAGACGGGGGAGTTGGATAAATTGACGTTGGCTCAGATGATACAGATAAATTTGCTGACGGCGATCGCGATTGGAGACAAACGCCACATATTGACCGCTGCCACTCACCGCTGGTTGTTCCTCCCGATAGCGACTATTAATCGCCTGGGGGCCGAGGGGAACCTCTACCTGGTTGCATCCCCCCAGAAGAACGGCCCAGACTCCCATACTGAGTAGAATAACCTGGCTTAACCGAGAGCCACCAGCCATGGTTGGTTCACTCCCTAATAATCAAAATTCCCCGGTTCATCGTTGGGGCGATCGCTTTTCAAGTCATCCAGCGGCTCAAAATCCACATAATCTTCCCTTGGTGGTTCTGGTGGCCGGCGATCGCGATAGGTGGCATTATCGCTCTCTGGAGGACGAGGACGACGGGGTTCAGACGGGGGACGAGAATCTCGCGACTCTGGAGGACGACCATAGGAGCGCTCATCATCCATATCCATGGGGCCATAGGGGTCTTCATACCCAACTGACCGATAACTTGACGTTTCCCAATCCTCAGAACCTCTGCTCGTTGTTCCCGAAGGACGGCGAGAGGGTCTACGCCCTGAGCTAGAAGATGCCGCTGGAGGTCGGGAGCTGCTCCGCCGACGACTTGAAGAAGAGCGTCGAGGATAGTCCTCCTCATAGCGCTCTCCTTGACTATAGCGGTCTTCCTTCGTCCCAATCATCCGCTGAGGACGCGGATCTTCATCCGGTTCCAACCGATCCAACCGAGGATCGTAACCCTCATATCCATCATAAGTATAAGCCCGGCTCACCGGTCGATCCTCATCCACAATCGGCGTATTTTGCTTCGCCCGCGAAGTCGCCAAGCCTCTTAAGCGAATACTTTCCACCGCAAAAAAAATCGCCGATCCGGTCAACAGAAACTGACCAAACGTTAAAATGGGATCGAGTCGCCATCCTTGAAAAAACAGAATCCCACCACTGAGAACTGCCACCGCCATGAAAAAAATATCATGATCCCGTGCCAGTTCTGGGCGAACAGACCGAAGAAAATACAACCCAGCGCCGGCCCCAAACAGGACAACGCCCAACATTGCCCCTGGGTTGAGTCCAATATTGACCATGACTTGCCTACTCCACGAAACTGACCGTAATCCTGCATTTTTAAAATTTTACCGCAAACCCTTGAGACTCAGTTATGTCACCAACTCTAAGGATCTGCGGTTTAAAATCGGCTCTAATCTCTTAAGAGCGCTGGATTTTGTCCCGTTGGCTAATAAAGATTAAAGCAACGGTTGCCGGAATGACGACAATTACGCCACCCCAGACTAGGCTCCACAAAAAATTGGCTAAAGAAGGAGTCATAGATCCTCACGCAAGATTACTAAAAGATTTACTTTTGGTTTAATTCTAACAGAGTCTAGCGTTGTATAGCGCTTCGCGCTAGGCAGTTGCTGTACAATTAATGAGACGTAGCATGATAAGGGATATAAGAAAATCAGATGACCCCCCTGAGCCTGATCGGTTTAATTTTAGGAATCACCCTGGCAATCATGACCTTTTTGTTTATTTTCCGGATTGTCCTCACCTGGTATCCTCAAATCAATCTCAACAGTTTTCCCTTTAATATTGTTGCTTGGCCCACCGAACCCTTTTTAAGTCCCTTACGCCAAGTTGTCCCTCCCCTAGGGGGTGTCGATATTACCCCTATTATTTGGGTAGGCATCTGCTCTCTGATCCGAGAATTGCTTATTGGTCAACAGGGATTGTTAAAAATGATGCTTTAATTACGACTGGTATTAGGCTTGACCCTGTTGTCTCGCGACCCCTCTAAAATCGGGCATTATATTTCCTTCATTGTGGCACTGTAGCGCTCTGGGAATTTTACTCCTAACGCACTACCGTGAAATTTATTATATGGCATAGTTAGAATATTCCCTTATTCTCTATGCCCTAAATATATGACTGCACCAACAACCCTTTGGGAACAATACCTCAAACCCATTATCATGCTCTTTTTGGATAAAGATGCCTTGATAAAGCTCCGTAATCAAATCAACTGGGAAGAAGAAAGCGATCGCCTCTCGAACCCCAACCTCAGCTATCCCAACTATTACAGTAGCCAGAATTTCCACGGAATTGAAAATGGCTATTTAAGTATTGATGCCGCCATTACCTACGATCCCATTACTCAATATGCAGTCTTTCCCCAAGAACATTGGGTGAGAGAACAGTTAATCGATGCGATCGGTGGTTATCCTCGTCGTATCCTGGATCTTGGTTGTGGGACGGGATCGTCTACTCTGCTACTCAAACAAGAATATCCCCAAGCTGAGGTTATTGGGTTAGACCTTTCTCCCTATATGCTAGTCATGGCAGAACACAAAGCCAAGGAAGCCAATCTAGATATTCACTGGCATCATGGACTGGCAGAACAAACTCCCTGGGAAGGTGAACATTTTGACTTGGTAACGGCTACGCTCCTCTTCCATGAAACTCCTCCTGCTATTAGCAAAGCCATTTTACAAGAAGTCTTCCGCCTGCTCACTCCAGGAGGACAATGTATTATCCTAGACGGCAGTCAAACCAGTCTCAGACAAGCTGAATGGATTACTAATATCTTTGAAGAGCCGTATATGAAAGCCTTTGCTGCTGGCGATCTCGAACAATGGATGAAACAAGCACGCTTTGAAAAGGTGAGTGCAGAGCCGATTTTCTGGGTCAATCAGGTAACTAAAGCGATGAAACCTTTACCACAGAAACTGGAGAATTCTGTCCAAGTGGAGCATAATTTAAGCAGTGTATTGTCACCGGCATTTTAAGACAAAATGAGTCTTCAGGCTGTCCTCTTTGATTTTAATGGGGTCATCATTAACGATGAACCCATCCACCAGGAACTGATTAATGAGATTCTCCTCTCACAAAATCTGCCTCCGAATCCCAGTGATTACAATGAATGCTGTCTAGGACGAACCGATCTCGCGGGTTTGTTGGAGTTACTCCAACGCAGGGGACGAGCCGTCAATGAGCGATCGCTTGCTCCCCTGATTGCTCAGAAAGCCCAAAGATACCAGCAAAAACTTGAAGCGCTCAACAAACTCCCGATTTATCCGGGAGTCGAAGATCTTATATATAAGGTACGGGTGGCTCGGTTACGCTTAGGATTAGTCACGGGAGCATTACGTTCAGAAGTCGAGTGGATTCTTAAACAAGCTAACCTATTCTCGTATTTTGAGGTTATTGTTGCTGGGGATGAAGTGCAACAGAGCAAACCCCATCCTGAAGGCTATTTACGTGCGGTAGAGCGCTTTAATGAACTCGATCCCACCCTGTACCTCTCTCCTCAATGCTGTCTGGTGATTGAAGATACTCCGGCAGGCATCTTAGCTGCCAAAAGTGCCGGAATGCAAGTTGTTGGAGTCGCTAATACCTATCCTTTCCACATGATTCAACGGCAAGCCAATTGGACAGTAGACTACCTCCATGAGCTAGAGCTAGACCGCGTAAAAGCCTATTTTGAGCCGTCTGCCCTTCCCTTCCCCAATACAGAATGATAAACTAGAGGCTATCTGGGGAATTAGCTCAGTTGGTAGAGCGCTGCGATCGCACCGCAGAGGTCAGGGATTCGAGTTCCCTATTCTCCATTAGGCAATATAGCGCAGCGCGCTAGGCAAGAGGGATAGGATTACTCTATTACTCTATTACCCATTACCAGCCTATATAGCAGCGAAAGGAAGTAGAGTGCCTCCCTATTCCCTATTCCCTATTCCCTATTCCCCAGCGCAAAGCGCTGTATCACTCCAAAAAATCGTAGGGAGGAATGGGATCGCTGAGGTTCAAATCCCAATCTGGGCAAAGTTCTTGCCAGGTAAAGAGGTGTTGTTCTAAGAGCGATCGCCGATCTTTTTGTGCTAACCAAAACAGTTGCCATTTATCCTCTTGGGGTTCGGGAATAACAGCCTCTGGATATAATGCTAGCACTTGTTCTGTCAGCGTTTCCCATTGTGAATTTTGCTGGTTTTGATACTCTTGCTGCTGCTGATATCGTTGTTTCTTGGCCAGAAAATAGGCTTTTCCCTTTTGTTCCTTGTCTAAAGGAGGAAGCTCTAGGGGCTTGGGAAATGCCTTTAAGATATATTCCCCTTTCCCGTCTAAGGTATTGAGGGTGTTTAGATACTGGTCTTGATGGGTAGTAAGATGCTCTTCTAGGGCGAGGCGATCGCGAAAACAATGGTAAAACTTGAGAGGTAAAATTGTGGTTTTGGCAAATAAATCACAGACCACAACTCCATAATGAATATAAGCTTGTTCTAGCAGTTGATCGTCTTGCACCAGCGCTTCCATTTTAGTCGGCGATAGTTGTGGCTCAGTAATCGCGGCTAACGTCCCAGTCGTAACGACCTCTAAATCTCCAACTAATCCCGGAGGCAGTTCTAGAGGTGTTTCTGGCGTTTTAATTAAAGCGTAAGTATACATGATTGTCCATAATCCATCCCCGCGATCATACCCTTGCTAGGAACCTCACTAACGATACATCGTCTAATTGCACCAACCGGTAACAGGGTTTAATTTTTAATTCCCCCACACTTGGCCCGGAAAAAAAGACAGGTTACCGTAGAACAGAGCAAAGTCCTTACCAAGACCTTCGCCAATTATTAAGCCCAGTCAAACCCAACCTAACCTACGGGACAAGGGCGAAGGGATTGCTTAACCCATAACGATATTATTATGTCTAAATTAGTTGAACGGATTAATCTTACCGCCCATGCTCAGTTAGAAAAATCTCTCGGTTATACAGGCGATCGCCGTTGGGTTGCCTGGCACTGGGATAGTGATATTGGACAACTGATGTATAGTGATGGGGATGATGTCGGAGCGGGTCAGGCGATCGCCTGGCAAGTCTTTCTTCAACATCCCGAAGTCGATCCCATCGTTGAACCCTACCATCTCGAACAAGAAGAAAATTGGCTGCTGCTTGACCGCACCTCCCGCCAGTTTTATGTAGGTGAAGGTCAAGCGATTCAAAGCTTACTCGATAACCCAGAAAGCTTACGCCTACTCGCCCAGCTTGATGGCAATACTAACTCCATTCAAGATACCGCAGACACGGTCAAACAAACGTTCAATCAGTGGAGTCAATCAGACGCAGGACGCTTACTAAAAACTGTTCTTCCTGTGGGTGTGGGAATAGTACTGATCGCTGGACTTGGATTTGCTGCTTGGACGTGGCTTAAACCCAGACTGCAAGAACAACTGAGCCAAACGGTTACCCGCACCACCTTTGCTCCAGGTTATAGCTGTGGTATTGGAGGAACCGGCGATTTTTCGGGCTATGTAGCCCATGAAGTTGGCGATAATGCTCCGCATCGCTGGCGCGATCGCGAATTACACTTAATTAGTATCTATGAAGCTCATTGGGATCATAGTGGAGGTTATCATCCTACCAGACAAGTAGATATCCAGGTTGAAAGACGCGATCGGCCCATTATTCTAGCCCTCTCTGCTTACGAACCCGTACAATGGCATCTCAGGACTGCTCCTGGGGTGAAAATCGAGAAAATTATCATTAATGGCTATTACGATCAGGCGATCGTCGGTGCAGAAGGTATTCCTGTCGAAGAATACAGTTATCACCAAACTGGAAATATGTTGGGCATGATTCACTACAATTGGGGTGAAGCTTCCGCCACTGCCAATAGTCAATCCTTAGTCGCTCAATTACAAAGCCAGACTCAAATTCCCCTGACCTCTTTTCAAGGATGTTATCGCGGAACCAGTTTTGAACTGAAATAAATATCCCTCTTTTGTCATCCCCTTCTTCCGGTGGGAGAAGGGAAATCACCCTACATAAACTAAATAGACTTTAAGGGGTGGGATTAGGATAAATAGAATGAACTGCATTAATTTCTGCAATAATTTCTTGAGATATTTGAATTTCGATGGTATTAATATTTTCTTGCAATTGCTCCAGGCTAGAACATCCAATAATGGTACTGGTTACAAACCAACGCGAACGAACAAATGCTAGAGCCATTTGCAAGGGAGTTAAGGCAAACTTTTGAGCGATCTTAACGTAAGCAGATACAGCTTTTTCAAAATTTGGCTTCTGATATCTTTGATCAAATCCAGGAAATAATTTTAATCTTGATTTTGGGGGAATTGTCTGCATATATTTTCTAGTCAGATGACCAAAAGCCAACGGGCTATACGCTAATAATCCCAGTTTATGAAAGCGACAACTTTCCGATAAATGTATTTCAAAAATACGATTAGTTAAATTATAGGCATTTTGAATAGCAACAACTTTCGGCAACTTCAATTCTTTGGCAACACGACAAAATTCACAGACTCCCCAAGGGGTTTCATTGGATAATCCCACATAACGGATTTTACCAGCTTTTACTAAATCGCTGAATACTTCTAGCTGTTCCGCAATCGGAACTGTTTCTCGTTCATGGGAAGGGTTATAATGGATTTCCCCAAATACTGGGACATAGCGATCGGGCCAATGAATATAGTATAAATCAATATAATCTGTTTGTAAGCGGCGGAGACTTTCATTAATAGCTTGTTCAATATTAGTACGATCGACCCGGCGATTTTTGCCACGAATCCAGGGAAATCGCGGCCCAGCTCCTGCTACTTTAGAAGCAATAATTAATTGATCTCTAGGTTGGTTAACTAACCACTGACCAATCGCACTCTCACTGTTCCCCTGAGTTTCAGCATTACCCGGCAGTGGATAGAGTTCAGCCGTATCAATAAAATTAATTCCTTGAGAAACAGCATAATTGAATTGCTGATGAGCTTCCTGTATGGTAGTTTGACTCGCAAAGGTCATCGTTCCCAAGCACAATTCAGATACAGATAAATTGCTATGACCTAATGGATGATACTTCATTTATTTAATCCCGATTGACTAATAAAGTTTACCACCAGACAAGTACAGGTAATAGGACTCAAGGGGTGAGAAGAAGGCTAAAGAGGAAATACAGCGCTTCGCGCTGCTATGAGGTACATTGTTGATCGTAGATGTGAGTTGT